>DAOVWV010000189.1 GCA_030636485.1 Methyloprofundus sp. | reverse complement strand
GTCAGAATGTGGCAACAGTGTATGAGGTCTATCAGGCTATTAGCACCGGTATACCACTCACCGAACGAATCATTACCCTAACGGGTCAAGGCATCAGGCAGGTAAATAATATCCGCGCAAAAATAGGCACTCCCATAGCGCATCTGATTGAACAAAGTGGTGGCTATCAGCAAAATGTACAACGCCTGATTATGGGCGGCTCCATGATGGGCATTGCTTTAAGCTCTGACGAAATTGCGGTGACCAAGGCCACCAATTGCCTGTTAGTGATAACGGCAGATGCGCTAATGACTAAGCCTGCTGCCATGCCCTGTATCCGTTGTGGTGATTGTGCCAATGTCTGCCCGGTCGCGTTATTGCCACAACAGCTATACTGGTATGGCCGCAGCCAACAATTGGAGTTGTGTCTGGACTATCACTTATTTGATTGTATAGAGTGCGGTTGTTGCGATATTGTTTGCCCCAGCCATATTCCCTTAGTGCAAATGTTTCGCGCAACAAAAGGTGAGCATATGATTAAACAAAAGCAGGCAGAACAGGCAAGTCTGGCAAAAAAACGCTTTCAAAACAGACAGCAGCGTCTGGCTCAGGCTGAGCAGGAAAAGTTGGCTAAAGCGGCAAAGCGTCAGGCGGCCATTGAAAAGATGAAAGCGGCTGCGGCAAAAAGAAAAAACAGTCAATAATCTAAGTTAGAACTTTAATCGGCCGTCATAAAAAAGCCCAATGTATTGATTAAAAATACATTGGGCTTAATAAGTGGATCGCTCTATTTTTTATTTAACGGTAACGGCCTTTAAATGCCAAATATCATCGCTGTAATTTTGAATAGTACGGTCTGTTGAGAATTTACCACTGTTAGCGGTATTGATAATGCTCATGCGTGTCCAAAGGTCTTTATCCTGATAGGCCGCTTCAACACGTTTTTGTGCATCAATAAAACTGCGGAAATCTGCAATCGTCATCCACATATCATCTGGGCTTTTGATTGAGTTAATCACATCATCAAAAATACCTGGCTCAAACTGGTTAAAATGACCACTTTCCAGCAAGTTCATAACCCGCTTTAAGTCTTCATCCTGATTGATGATATTAACCGGATCATAATGATGACGCATACCTTCCACTTCAGATTCATTCAACCCGAATAAAAAGAAATTATCATCCCCGACTTCCTCACGAATCTCGATATTCGCACCATCAAGCGTTCCAATTGTAATGGCACCATTCATCATGAACTTCATGTTTCCGGTACCTGATGCTTCTTTTCCTGCCGTAGAAATCTGCTCTGATAGATCAGCTCCAGGACAAATCTTTTCCATTGCCGAAACACGGTAATTTGGCATAAAGACCAGCTTTAACTTTTCACCGACTTCAGGATCATGATTCAGCACTTCTGCAATATTATTAATCAGCTTAATAATACGCTTTGCCATGTAATATCCTGGCGCTGCTTTACCACCGATCAATACACAACGATTAGTCCAGTTTTCAGTGTCACCGCGTTTAATACGGTCATATAAATGAATGACATGCAGCACATTAAGTAGCTGACGTTTATACTCATGAAAACGCTTAACCTGTACATCAAACAAGGCATTTACATTTAAGTCGATATCATGCTCTGTTTTCTTGAAATCAATCAGCTTTTGCTTGGCATTTTGTTGTAATTCATACCACTTCTTGCAGAACTTCTTATCATTAAGAAATTTTTCCAGTTTTTTAAGCTCAGACAAATCGGTAATCCATTTATCGCCAATTTTTTCGGTAATAAATTCTGCCAACTCAGGGTTACAGGCTGCAAGCCAGCGGCGTGGTGTCACACCATTGGTTTTATTATTAAATTTTTCTGGCCATAACTCATAGAAATCTTTAAACAAGCCTTCCTGTAATAGTTTAGAGTGCAATTCCGCCACGCCATTAACCGAAAAACTTCCTACGATAGCAAGATATGCCATTCTCACATGCTGTCCATGCCCTTCTTCAATCAAAGACATTCTGGCTAAACGCTCGGTATCACCCGGCCATTGTGTTGCAACTTCAGCAAGAAAATGGGCATTTATCTCAAAAATAATTTCCATTATTCTAGGCAATAGCGACTGAAACAAACCAACCGACCACCTTTCCAATGCTTCAGGTAATAAAGTATGGTTTGTATAGGCCATTGTTTTCTGCGTAATTGTCCACGCAGCATCCCATGATAATCCATGTTCATCCATTAACAGACGCATCAATTCCGCAACGGCAACACTTGGATGTGTATCATTGAGTTGAAAACAATTCTTTTCTGCAAAGTGAGTGAAGTTACTGCCATGTCGCCCTACCCAGTTTGCAACAATGTCTTGCAGGCTCGCTGATGCAAGTAAGTATTGCTGCTGTAGACGCAGTGCCTTACCATTTTCATTGGCATCATTCGGGTATAACACCATGCTGATGTTCTCAGCAGTATTTTTTGCAGCCACTGACTCTGCATAATCCCCGGCATTAAATTCGTCTAGCTTGAATTCTTCAGTCGCGGTTGCTTTCCATAGACGCAAAGTATTGACGGTTCCATTTTTATAGCCTGGAATTGGCGTATCATAAGGCACGGCTAGAATATCATGCGTATCAACCAATATTTTGCGCTTATGACCATTTTCATCGGTAATTTCTTCAACACGGCCACCAAATTTAATGCAGTTAGTGTATTCCGGACGCTCTATTTCCCAGACATTTCCATTTTTTAACCAATGATCTGGGCGCTCTACCTGCTCACCATTAACCACAGTCTGGGTAAACATACCGTATTCGTAGCGTAAGCCATAACCAGTCACCGGTAGCTGCAAAGTCGCGCAGCTATCAATAAAACAGGCCGCCAAGCGCCCCAGTCCACCATTACCTAACCCCGCATCAGGCTCAGCTTCAATCAGCTCTTCAATATCCAGGCCTAACTCATACATAGCCTCGCCCACCACATCGGTAACCCCAAGATTCAGCATGGCATTACTCAGTGTTCTACCCATCAAAAACTCCATAGAGAGATAATAGGCTTTCTTACAGTCTTGCTCTCTGTAAGTGTTGTATGTTTTTTTCCAGCGCTCAACCAAACGATCACTCACTGCTAGAGATAAAGCTTCATAAGCATAATGAGGCGAGCGGCAATTTTGATCACGCCCTAGACGGTGACTATAGTAACGTTTAAAGTCAGCTATAAAGTCGGCTTTTTTTACGCCTAAGTCAGGTAACTGAGTGATATCAGAGCATGGGGTACTTGTTTTAAATATAGTATTTGGCATTGATTTTATGGAACGAGTTGAGGTTTAAAAATTGACTACACAGACTATTTTACGAGCTATCCCTGACTCATAAAGGTATCAGAACATACGAATTTATTAAATTCTGATACCCCAGAAACCGGGCACTGCCAATATTTAAAAGACTGGCAGTGTGCTATTAGGCACTTTTGTAGCTGATTGTTCAGCATACAATTGCTTTAATGTTTTACCTATTCGAACTTACAATAAAGATGTTAAAAACAATTATTATGATAATTTACCGTGACACTGTTTATATTTTTTCCCTGAGCCGCATGGGCAAGGTTCATTACGGCCTACTTTTTTCTCCACACGAACAAATGGGGCATCAGGCTCGGCCGAATCAACATTCTCGGTTGCTTCCGCCGGATCTAATGCGCTTTCAGCCTCTGCATGTTCAAAATGCATTTCCTGAGGAGCCTGGCGCTGCTCATCTATCTCATCAACATCTTCAGCCTCAGTGACTTTTACTTTGGATAAAATACCGATCACTTCATATTTAATCTGATCCAGCAGAGCGGTAAATAAATCAAAAGCTTCACGCTTGTATTCCTGCTTAGGATCTTTTTGTGCATAACCTCTGAAATGAATACCCTGGCGCAAACTATCCATCGATGCAAGGTGCTCTTTCCAGCTGTTATCCAAAACCTGTAACATCACTGACTTTTCAAAGTGACGTATAACATCAGCCGTTATTTGCTCTTCTTTTTCCGCATACTGTTCTGTAATAATATCAATTATTTTAGTACGCAAACTCTCTTCATGTAGGCTCGTATCTTCCGCCAGCATTTTTACAATCGGAATTTCAGTCTCGAATTCATCCTTTAAATGCTCCTCTAAACCGCTAATATTCCATTGCTCTTCCATGGTTTTGGCGGGAATATATTTAGTAATGACATCATTCACAACATCCGCTCTTATCGCTGTAATAATGTCACTGATATCATCAGAGGCCATTAATTCATCACGCTGCTGATAGACCACCTTACGCTGATCATTAGCAACATCATCATAGGCTAGAACCTCTTTACGCTGATCAAAGTTTCTGCCTTCCACTTTTTTCTGCGCACCTTCTATGGAACGTGTAACCCAGGGGTGCTCAATGGCTTCACCATCTTCCATGCCCAGTTTTTTCATTAAGCCCGCGACACGGTCTGATGCAAAAATACGCATCAAATCATCTTCAAGTGATAGATAAAAACGGGTTGAACCTGCATCACCCTGCCGTCCAGAACGTCCGCGTAATTGGTTATCTATGCGTCGCGATTCGTGTCTT
>DAOVWV010000062.1 GCA_030636485.1 Methyloprofundus sp. | reverse complement strand
TCGGCACTGGAACCATTATCACCAAAGATATAAATCACCAGGGTATTATCCTTAAGCCCTCGCTCTTCCAGGCCATTCAGTAATACCCCCACCTGATGATCAGTATGCTCGACAAAACCAGCATAGACCTCCATCAGACGGCGCTGAAAGGCCAGTTGATTTTCGGGAATACTCTCCCAGGAAGCCATGCTTGGATCTCGTGGGGTAAGTTCAGTATTCGCCGGAATAATCCCTTTAGCTAGTTGACGCTGATAAGTACGTTCTCGATAAGCATCCCAGCCATCATCAAATTTTCCTTTATATTTGTCTGCCCACTCTTTAAAAACATGATGTGGGCCATGCACAGCACCAGGAGCCCAGTACATAAGAAAAGGTTTGTCAGGTGAAAAGGCTTGATATTCATCCAGCCAGGCCAGTGCCTTTTCAGTCATATCTTCAGTCAGATGATATTTCTCATCGACAGGTGGCTCTACATAATTATAATTTTCGACTAAGCGCGGTTCATACTGTGAAGTTTCACCCGCTAAAAATCCGTAGAAATATTCAAAACCATAACCGTTCGGCCATTTATCTTTCGGCCCCATTGCCGTGGTTTGGGTGGCAGGTGAATTATGCCATTTACCAAAAGCAGAGGTTTTATAGCCATATTGCTTTAGCACTTCTGCAAGAGTGGCCGAGGTTTTTGGAATAACGCCTGTATAGCCATCCCAATTGACAGCGCGTTCTGCAATCGTACCCGAACCCACACGGGTATGATTACGGCCTGTCAGTAAAGAGGCGCGTGTCGGTGAACAAATAGAGGTGGTGTGAAATTGATTGTAAACCAGACCCTCATCAGCAAGCTGACTGAGTGTGGGTGTTTTAACCTCTCCACCAAACGTTTCGGCAACTCCGAAGCCAACGTCATCCAGCAGCACAATCAGAATATTAGGCGCATCTTTGGGTAAGTATGACTCAACTTTACGCTTGGCTAAAGTGCTTTCTGCCAGTGTTTCCTTGGCGATGCTTTGGTTGACCGCTTGCTGAAAAGGCAGTGTTGCCCCCATATAGTCGCTGGATTTATTAACACTGTTGCTGTGTGTACTGCACCCTTGTACTGTTAATATAATAGCGGCTGATATTGCGATACTCAGAGTTCTTCTGTCTATATTAGACATTGTTATTCTCCTGTATTGTGCTGTAAATCTTTGGCTGGTTTATACACTCTACTTTGTAAGTAGAGTGTTTATAGAAGCGTTCCCACGCAGAGAGCATGGGAATGAGGGAACAAATAATTACTCGGGATCCTCCATACTCACCTGGTCTGAATCATGATGGGTATGAACCTGCTCAGCATTTACCATAGGCGGTGCAATACTCTGTTGCTCCTGATAAATATGCAGGTCTTGTTGTGGATAAGGAATCGATAAGCCTTCAGCATCGAAACGAACCTTAACATTGCGCGTAATATCCCAGTACACTGTCCAGTAGTCAGGCGTTCTGACCCACGGACGACAAATAAAGTTAACCGAAGAATCAGCCAATTCATGTAACTGAATAACAGCTTCAGGGATTGCCAATGTGAGTGGATGCTCGCTAACAATCTCTTCCAACACCTTCATGGCATGATCAATATCATCACTATAACCGATGCCAAATACCATATCGACGCGGCGCTCTTTACTGGCAGAAGCATTGGTAATGGTATTGCCCCAGATTTCGTTATTAGGCACGATCATGCGCTTGTTATCAAAGGTTGTGATCGTTGTAGAGACCAGATTAAGTGAGCTAACCTTGCCGTTAATACCAGCTATTTCAACCACATCGCCAACATCAAAAGGGCGATAAATCATGATCATGATACCGCTGGCAAAGTTACTCAGGGTACTTTGCAGGGCAAAGGCAATCACAAAACCGGCCGCACCAATAACAGCGAGTAAGGGCCCCATATCCACTTCCAGAGCAGAAAGAGCAAGGATAATACCGATAATCATGACCGTTCGGTAAGTCATACTGACCAGAAAGTCAGTCAGTAGTTTGGATTGGCTATTGGCCAGCACGAGTGCATGGCGAGCTGCTCCACTTAGTGTGCGGGCTAGTATCCAGGAGACAAGCATAATAAGCAGGAAAGTCACAATATTGAATCCCCAGCGTACACCCCCTTCTCTGGAGGTAAGCCAGCCCTTCATACTGGAAAATGCACTCTCCGCATCAGAGGTATCTAGCTTAATGCCACCCACCGCATCACTATAGCGGCGGTAAACGAGTACATCCTCCTTTTCTACACCTTTTTCAGCGAGACCTATTTTTTGGTTGATGCGTAGCAAGACAACATTCAAGCGATCAATCTCGCCAGTTCGTATGGCACGCAGATTGGTCAGTTTTTCCATAGCTAAGTCTTTCCCGGCACCTGCTTTTTCTGCGCTGCTTGCTTTCTGCGCTTCCTTAGCCTTTATTTCCCGCTGATCCAGCGTTTTAATACGTAACTTAGCATCTGCCACCTTATGTGCCGAGGTCTTAATCAGCTTAAGCCAGCCATCGGCTTCGGCTTTTAATTCATCCACCGTTAACGGTGCCATGATGATATCAAGTTCATCAAGCGATATTTGTGGGTTTGTGCTACTTATTGAGGTGTGGCTCCCACCTGATGCATGGGCAAAAATGGGGGCTGCATTCATCATCAGCAGCATTGAAAAGATTAAAACGAGCGGTTTAACAAAAGAAAACACTATAAGAAACTCCTTGGAGTTAAAAGCTGAAATATTCCGACAGAAAATACGCTAGGAATTTATGCCAGAAAGATTAGAAATACTTATAAATTATCCTGATACTCAGGAAAAGTCGCAGACTAAAATGGACTGAGACGTGGGGGAAAGGATGGCAATATAAATTCTATAATGCTCTAATCCTGAAAGTCATGCACATCATCTACATCAACCTGGCCGCTTAGTCGTCTACGAATATGTGACCATGACATGCCAATGGTTAATAGCGCAGAAAGACTAATCAGTGCAGTCCAGGTAATTGCAGTCGATGATTCAACGTCAAAAATACCATAGCTGGTTATAAGCCATACAAAGGTTCCAATAAAGGCAGAAGCCAGGATTAAGCCAAGAGCGCCCAAAGCCTTCAGAGTAGACGCTATTAAAATCGTCCAGCCAATGACTATAACGACTCCCGCAAATGCCTGTTCAGCACCAAAGCCTGTACCTGTACTTGCCAGTGAGTCTTGAACCCAGTGAAAATACGAATAACCACTCGGGTTATAAGTCAATAACACAACGGTTGCTGCTGCCAGGAAACGAAGTGTAAAGCTTAAAAAATTAAATTGATTCATATTTATGCTATTTATAGAGTTATCAATCCAGCGCTTTTTTCGTCGCCTTTCTGGCAAGACTTTGATCTTTTTTATTTTTGTTAAGCGGGCCTTTATCTTCAATACCCACGGCCTCTTTAGTCATATCCTTGGCCGCTTCTGCTGGTGTACATCGGCCGCCGACACCTACAGTTGCTTTCATTGCGGTGCTTTTGGCTGCATCGCCAGCATCACAATCTGGGTCTAGCGCACCTGCAAAACCGTTTGAATGACCCAAGACCAATACTAGAGTGAGCGCTATAAAGCCTTTAAATTTCATCTTATTTCACCTGTTTTTATTAAAATTAAAAAAATTATGCAGCTACATTAATTCTTCTTTGCCATTGTAAATAAGGAATGGCAACAATCGCTGATGCGACAATATAGGCCGCAATAAATACCGCTGTTTTAGGTCCTGGGACTGCTGCTGCAACCAGTATCGCCAAGCCCAAATGCCGGGTTGCACAAGAGACTGCCAGTGCAGTACGCTCACCGGGTTCTTCTCCTCCCATTAAGTGCCCAATAATCAATGAAACCAGAGTTAAGCCAGATAAAGCCAATAATGCCAGCCAGCCTGCTGTTACCAATAATTGCCAGTGAGTTGCCAGTAAAACCAAGGCAGACGCGGTAAGTACCATGCCAGCCATGATTAAAATTTTATCTGCAATAGATTCAGCATGATGGGGGAAAAAATGACGTAGCATCATTCCACATACCAAGGGTACTAAAAATGACTTTGAAATTAACCAAGCGACTTCAAGAGGCGCAAGCTGTGATTGCCTGCCGAATAGAGGGCCTAAGGCAGCCGACCAGGCAGGAACGGTAAAAATAGCCAGTACCGAAGCGGTGACCACGAGACTTAAAACATAGTCATCCGAGCCTAAGCCCATGAGCTTTTTGGGCAATAAGGGGGCACCCGCTGAAATAGCCAGTACAAAAACCGCCAGTTTTAAATCATCCGCCAAGGGTAATAGGGAAACAAATATAATGGCTGCCAGAGGCACTAAAATATACATGGCGAGTAATGAGCGCAATAATAATTTAGGTCGCTGCCAAAGGTAGCTCATCTCTTTCTTTGTAGAAAGCATACCAATCGCCAGTAATAAAGCGACGACTGATAGTTTAAGTAATATTAATAGCGTTGCTGTCATTTCCTGGCTTCTTTGTTATTAGGCGAAGTATATCTATCGAAGTACGTAAAGCTGCTCTTTAATAAGGCTGTTGAATGACCACATAGGTCACATTATTACCGGCATATTGCGGCTGATACCAGACTGAACCACATTGCTGATAGGCTATGCCGCCTCTCATGATGGTGCTACACCCTGATGGCAAGGTATTCACTATCGAGCCGATAACCGCAGCGGTGACTGCAACAGCCGCACCGACGGCAAGGCCTGTTGCAACAGGGTGGTAATAGCCGTGATTACAGCAACCATGATGTCTATCGACATTCACATTGACGTTAACATTTTTATTACGATTGACATTAACATTGGTGTTTCGGTTAACGTTGCGGTTCACATTTCTATGACTATTATTATTTCTTCGTGCGTCTGCTTGCTGTGGCGCGACAAGTAGCATTAAAGCCACTGACAGTGTCGGCATAAGTAATTGTAGTGATTTTTTATGTTTAGTTATCATCGCTTTATTTCCCTTGCATGTCTATTTTTACTTTGCGAAAGTTAATTTTCTGATCACCCTCATGTGCTTTAAATGTATAGTTTTGGGCGCTCAAATCAGGTGCCGTATTCCATGTTAATACAGAAATATGCTGAGGCTGTGTCGCAATGTCTTTTTCGGTGATGACTAATTTAAGTGGCAAGGGGGTTCCATCACGTTGAATACAAATTTGCCAGTCTATCTCTGGCTCACGAAATGCAAATTGATTACATTTCACGCCATTAACCTGATCTACACCGATAATAATGGCTTCGTTTACATAGGCTGAACTATCGGCTTTAGTTCCCCAAAGAAACAAATCGGCAATGGGAATTTCTACGTCATAATCTTTGTTCGCTTGTATCACAAGCTGGCCAATCGTCATCGGCATATCCACTGATGCATAGTAGCCTAAGCTCGGTGTATACAGGCTAAAGGTCTGGCCATCAAAATAGAACTCACGCTGGGTGTATTGTGTGCTGGTTTTTGCCCATAATTTAGATGGCATTTCTACGCGGATGTCTACTGTTTTGCTGAGTAGCACTTTTTGCCTATTTGCCAATACTTCATCAAAACTAACATCGGCTTTAACAGTGAATTTTTTTAATGAGCGTAAGTAGCTAGACATCTCATACATCGCCTGAAGAGCCGTTGCTCTTTCTTCCATTGAATTTTCGGTGAGTCTTGGGTTTTGTGTATCATTGCTAGGTTTATCAGCAACAACTGAACTACAGCCAGCAATCAATCCAGCTGACAGCAACAGACCTATAGCATTTTTTTTTGGCATTTTTATCCTCTATTGTGAGTGGCTAAGCATTGCATTCTATAACGGCCTACAGAGTTAAAGCAATATATAAAATTGAGATATAAGAGGGAAGTGTTTCTATTATATAAGGAAATAGGTCTGAATGGGGCGTGTTTCCGTGTATAGGGGCATTCTGGAGTATCAAAATATTACACTTCTCGTCATCCCCGCATGCCGTTAGCGGGGATCTACTATTAACACAGAGAGTCCTGCTAACGGCATGCAGGAATGACGGATTCTTCATGGCTCAAATGCCAGTGGGTAATGAGAAGTTACAAAGTATTCTCTTTAATTACAGACGAGTTGACATTTAATAGCCTTTAAGGAAAAATTAACGGTTGTATCTTTTTAGACCCAATGAGAAATATACCATGGATTTAACTCAGCAAACTATTGAGCAGGCAAATATTGGTCAGCCGCCATTGCGTTCAAAAACCAACGAGGATATTGCTCAAACGTCAAAGCTATTGCGTTCCTTATTGTTTGCTGAACTATCCATGATTGCTTATTTACCACCGGAGCAGGCAATCCGTGCAGCCGTACAACTGGGTTTCACAGAAACTGATTTTTTTGATAAAGAGGGTACTCAAGCTTATGCCTTTGCCAATCATAAGGATATTGTGATTGCCTGTAGAGGCACTGAAGCTGATGAATGGAATGATCTTAAGGCGGATATTAATGCAGTACAGGATTTGGCCGAAACCGTTGGTAAAGTGCATCGCGGCTTTAAAAAAGAAGTTGATGACCTTTGGCCTATGATGGAAAAAAAACTGGCTCAGAATACTAAAAACCTGTGGTTTACAGGGCATTCTCTTGGCGGGGCAATGGCGACCATTTGTGCGGGGCGTTGCTTGCTTTCAACGATCAACTCATCACCGCAACAAATACAGACTTTCGGTAGCCCACGTGTCGGTAATAAGCGTTATATCAATCACGCAAAGGTTGATTATATACGCTGGGTTAATAATAATGATATCGTTACTCGATCACCGCCCACCTGGATGGGATACCGACATTGTGGAACAGAAATATATCTTGATTCAGAAGGCCGTATCAAGACCTTGACGAGAGTACAACGTAATAAAGATATGTGGAAAGGGCTTGTTTTAGGCCTAAAGAATAAAGAAATCGATCATTTAAGTGATCATGCCATTACTCGCTATATAGACTATATTTTTCGTGAGGCAGTGCACTCAGGTGAACTAGCAAATCTAGGACAATAATTAAAACAGTGGGCTGAAGCGACTCATCTACCCACCTATAGATAAAAAAATGAAACAATACCTCGAATTACTTGAAGAAACTCTTACCAACGGCAGTTTAAAAGGTGACCGTACCGGTACCGGTACAAAATCACTTTTTGGCCGTCAGATACGCTTTAATCTGCAAGATGGTCTGCCTTTAGTGACTACCAAAAAATTGCATACTAAATCCATTATTCATGAGCTGCTATGGTTTTTAAAAGGCGATACCAATATTAAATACTTACAGGATAATGGTGTCTCAATCTGGAATGAATGGGCGACAGACACAGGAGAATTAGGCCCTGTTTATGGTGCACAATGGCGAAACTGGAAAGGGCTGGAAGGGGAAAGTTACGACCAGATATCCGCTTTAATCGCTGGTATAAAAAACAACCCTGATAGTCGGCGACATATTATCAGTGGCTGGAATGTTGCTGATTTACCGGATGAAACCAAGTCTCCCCAGGAAAACGTAGCCAATGGAAAAATGGCCTTACCCCCTTGTCATTTGCTCTACCAATGGTATGTGGCAGATGGGAAATTAAGTGGCTCTTTGTATATCAGAAGTAATGACCTGTTTTTAGGTAACCCCTATAACACCTGTAGTCTGGCAATTTTTACGCATATGATTGCACAGCAGTGTGATCTGGATGTGGGTGACATTATTATCTCAATCGGTGACTGTCATTTGTACAGCAATCATTTTGAACAGGCAAAAATACAACTGCAACGTGAACC
>DAOVWV010000250.1 GCA_030636485.1 Methyloprofundus sp. | reverse complement strand
GGTACTATTAATTGCCTGCCCTTGTGCGCTCGGCCTAGCAACACCAACGGCCATTATGGTTGGCACAGGCCAGTCGGCAAAACGGGGAGTCTATATCCGTAATGGTGAAAGCCTGGAAACAGCAACACATTTAACGGCTATCATCTTTGATAAAACAGGCACCATTACCGAGGGTAAACCGCAAGTAACCGACTTTATCAATATAAGTAGCCTAAGTGAAGAGCTACTTCTAACCCATATTGCTTCTGCAGAACATAATTCAGAACATTTTTTAGCTCAGGCCATCGTAAACTATGCGCAAGAGCAACATGAGTTTAACTTTAAGCAGGTTAAAAATTTCAATGTCACTGCTGGGCGTGGATTACAGGCTAAAGTAGGCCGCTATCAAGTATTAATTGGCAACCAGGCATGGCTGGAAGAGCAAGAGATTGATATTGCCGAACTACTGCCACACATACACACACTTGGCCTTGCAGGAAAAACACCAGTACTGGTCGCCTTTAATGGCAAGGCAAATGCACTATTTGGTATCGCTGACCAACCCCGCGAATCCGCTAAACAAGCGATTGCAGCATTGCATCAATTAAACATAGAAACCTTAATGGTCACAGGTGACACTAGCGAAACCGCGCATCATATTGCTGACCTAGTCGGCATTAAAACAGTCATTGCACATGCCACACCAGAGCAGAAATTACAGCAAATTCATCGTCTGCAAGATGAAGGTGGGTCGGTCGGCATGATTGGTGATGGCATCAATGACGCACCTGCACTGGCAGCAGCCAATGTTGGTTTTGCCATTGGGCATGGAACCGATATTGCCATTGAATCAGCTGACTTGACCTTAGTTAATGGCGATATTGCCAAAGTCGCGGAAACGGTTGAGCTAAGCACCTACACCATGAAAATCATTAAACAGAATTTATTCTGGGCATTTGGCTACAACACGATTGCCATTCCCATCGCGGCCGTGGGCAAACTAAACCCAATGATCGCTTCAGCAGCAATGGCCCTGAGTTCCGTTTCTGTTATCGTTAACTCTTTACGCATCAACGGAAAATAATGTGGTGGACTTTTTAGCAAATCTGGATTACACGGTTTATACACTTGCCATAATGACTGGCTTTTTTGGTAGCGGCCACTGTGCTGGCATGTGTGGCGCACTGGTTGCTGGTTTTTTTATGAAAACCGAGAAAAAAAGTGCCTGGCCTTATATCGCCTACCACTTTGCCCGTATCACCATGTATTTTATTGTCGGTGTTGCGGCGGCATTCATCGGTGTCGCACTGGTTTCAACAGGCTTCTTAGGTCATATTCAAGGCATATTACAAGTCACTATTGGCTTTTTTGTGATTGTATTGGCCTTAGGTATTATTGGATTGTCTCCCTGGCAATTTTCCATGAAATATATGCCAACCAAAGTACTCAACAAGATCTTTATGTCAGCTGCCAAACGTGGCTCTGTCATTGGTGCAAGCATGGGGGGAATGTTGAATGGCCTTATGCCTTGCCCGCTTACTTTCGCCATGGCCGTTAATGCAACCACTGCACCCTCGCCTATTGAAGGCGGACTGATGATGCTAGCCCTAGGGGTAGGCACATTACCCACCATGTTTATCGTTACCTTTGCCTTTGGCAAACTAGGTACCAAAGCCAGAGGCTTAATGCTAAAAGTTGCCGCCTTACTGATGATTGTGATGGGGTCTAATACCATGTATAACGGTGTCAGGTTTCTTGTTTCGGATACGGGCTTCAAAGAAATGATGCATCATATGCAATCAATGGAAATGATGGGTATGGGAAACGACAAGGAAGAAAGTAATATGCCAATGGATCACTCTATGCATAATATGCCATAAAAGTATTGCTCATTTGGAGTACAAAAACATGTTTTTGTACTCCTCATAATACCAAACCCTCTTGCCCCTTCCTAAATGGCTAGCCGCCTTATCTTCGGTAAGCCATTGATGACTGTGAATCACCAATAAACCCACCTTTTTGATGCTGCCACATTGCATAATACTTACCTTCCCTCGCCAATAATTGCTGATGGGTTCCCTGCTCAAGAATACGCCCTTTATCTAACACTATAATTCGATCCATGCGTAAAATAGTCGATAAGCGATGTGCAATCACCAGGGCGGTCTTGTCCTTAAGCAGTTCAAAAATAGCCACTTGAATTTTTTGTTCCGTCAAGGAATCTAAAGCACTGGTTGCTTCATCCAATACCACTATCGGTGAGTTTTCCAGTAAAGCACGGGCGATGGCAACCCGTTGTTTTTCTCCACCCGATAACTTAACCCCGCGCTCTCCGACCAAAGTATCAAACTGCTGGGGGAGTTGCTGAATAAATTCCAGGCTTTCTGCTTGCGCGGCAATAGCGCATAGTTTTGATTCAGAAATATCCGCGCCTAAAGTAATATTATCCCGCACCGAACGATGAAATAATTCGGGTTGCTGGGGAATCAAGGTGATTTGGCTACGTAATGAAGTCAACGTAAAATCACGGCTATCTAGCCCATCAAATAAAATACTGCCCTGTTGCTGCTCTATAAAACGGAATAATAACTTGGTCAGCGATGTTTTACCTGAACCTGACTCCCCCACCAGCGCCACTTTTTCCCCCGCCTTTATATGCAAAGAAAAGTCTGTAAACAGGGGGCGCTGATTAGCGTAGTGAAAATGAATATTGTTAAAACTTATCTTACCTTGAGTGATATTAAGTGACTGTGCCATAGGCGAATCTACATCTAAATCACCATTTTTAAAAACATCCGTCATTTCTGACGCGTCCGCCAGAGCGGTAAAAAAATTGCGAAAATTTCGCCCAAATTCCCACAGGCGCTGAATCAACATCAGCATAATGGATTGGAACAACACAAATTCACCGATCTGAAATGTGCCGGAACGCCACTTGACTATCATCATATACAACAGCAGTAATTCAATGGCAAATACCATCAAGCCCTGAATGGAAAATGAAATAAACATTAAAATCCAGGCTATTTTCTTGCGCCGATACACTCGGTCGGAAGCCTTATTGACGCGTTGCTGTTCTATTTTCTCTAAAACAAAACTCTTTACGGTAAAGATATTACTGATTGCATCGGAGTACACACCCCCTACTGTAGAATCCGCATTGGCAACGGCTTTATCAAACTTTAGCTTCCAGAGTGAAAAGCCAATAATCCAGGTAAGGTACACGGCAACCCAAGCCAGAAAATACAAGGCAAACTCGGGCTGTTGTTGATAGAAAATAACGAATGCCAACATAATGGCGAGAGCATTCTGGAACAATTGAAACAAGCCCCAGTCCATGATGATTTCAAAAGAGCGTGAAAAGCGGCTTGCCTGCTTAATCAGGCTACCGGAGAAATTATCCTCGAAAAAAGTATATTTCTGTTTTTTCAATACATCAAAACAACGCTTTTCCAGTAAATTAACGCCACCGCCATCTAGCGGGATAATGCCTATTTCCAATACCCGCCATGACAACCATACACCACCATACAGCATGGCAATCAACATTAGGTTATCCAGCAACATAGCCTGGCTTGCATCAGAGTACTCTCCGGCCAGGCCATTAGCAATATTTTGATATATAACGGGGATATAAAAATCCAGTGCAGTGGCACTGCTCAAACCTAATAGGCACAATAGGAAATACCATTTTTTTTTCCAGACAACGCGGCTGTATTCTTTAAAGATAATATGCATGGGCTCTCTAGGGTATGCGTAAATGTGTTTGATATTAGCACTAAACATTGAGTACCATCAATGGCGTATTAAAGTACACCCTGCAATTAAAAAATCAGATAAAGACATTTATAGTATAAAATATACCCAAATAGCCAGTGTACATTTTAACGCTACTCCCTATACCGACTAATGGATTCAGTCGCTGTCATGCTTGGCAAAAAATATTTATGAATCTATTAAAATTATTTGGCAGAAAGTCCTTTCC
>DAOVWV010000296.1 GCA_030636485.1 Methyloprofundus sp. | reverse complement strand
CGTTATGCAGCAAAAACCATAACAAACCCTCTCTCTTTGCCACTTATATTTCCTACCCCTGCCAACCAGGAATTTAAACAGGCTCGTGCTGTATTGGACGAGGTAATATACGATATTATTGAACAGCGCCGTGCTCAATCGCACCCCCCCAAGGATTTATTAACCATGTTATTGAATGCGGGTGATGCAGAAAGTGGGGGAAAAATGACGGATCAACAGATTCGTGACGAAGTCATTACTATCTTTAGTGCCGGGCATGAAACCACTGCGAATTTATTAACCTGGACTTTGTATTTATTAGCCAGGCATCCAGAGATACTGGCTAAATTGCACACTGAACTTGAGTTCCTACAAGGCAGGACGGCAAAAGAAGAAGATTTACAGCAGCTTGTTTATACCCGTGCGATATTAAATGAATCCATGCGTATCCGCCCACCCGTCGGTATTATGATGCGCAAAGTAAAGCAAGATACGCAGATAGAGGGTTATGCATTAAAGGCGAATAGCTTAGTTGTCTTCAGTATTTATAATATTCATCACCACCCAGAACTCTGGGAGCAGCCCGAAGAATTTAACCCTGAACGCTTTTTAAGCAATGAAAAGCGCCGTTACTCCTATATGCCTTTTGGAACAGGAGAGCGTATTTGTATTGGCAACCATTTTGCCTTAATGGAAAGTCAGCTACTATTAAGCATGATTGTGCAGCAATATAACATAAAATTGCTTGATAGCGATGAAGTCGCAATTGAAATGGCAGTTACTTTACGACCTAAGGGTGGAATTCCAGTGCAATTGATTCGGCGTTAAGGCAACCCCCAGAGGATAGCTCTTAACCCACACATCCAGGCAGCTCTAGCTCTCTACCTAAGACGTGTGTACGTTCCTAACTTTACTATAGGGCAGGTATTTTTTACCCGCCCAACACAGAAAAATCACTTCAATAACAGTTACCCATCACTCTTGATTTGCTTGATAATATCCCCAAGAATGACATCCGCCTGATCATTATCTATCTGACAGGTTCCTGCGTTTAAATGCCCTCCCCCTCCGTATTTTAGGCATAGTTCACCAATATTGGTATTTGAACTGCGGTTTACAATTGATTTACCTATTGCAAACACTGTATTTTGCTGACGCACTCCCCACATAACATGGATGGAAATATTGGTTTCGGGGAACAACGCATAGATCATAAAACGATTAACGGCATAAATAACCTCTTCATTACGCAAATCCAGTACGACAAGATTTCCATGTATCGTAGAGCAACGACTAATCTGCTCCTTGGCCTTTTCTTCATGCTCTTTAAAGAGTAGAACACGCTCTTTGACATCATCTAATTGGAGAATATCATCTATGTCGTGATCTTTGCAGTAATCAATCAAATCCATCATTAATTGATAATTAGAGACTTTAAAATCACGAAATCGCCCTAAACCAGTCCGTGCATCCATTAGAAAATTCATTAAGTCCCAGCCTTCAGGATTTAGAATTTCATCTTTTGTAAATTGTGCAGAATCACCTTTATCAACAGCATCCATCATATCATTCCATGATGCCGGAAAGTTTTCAGCGCCATCATAATAGTCAAAAACAACACGGGCAGCTGAGGGAGCATCAGGATCGATAATATGATTTTCAGGTTTGCCCTGATTACGAATTGTTTCACTCAAATGATGATCAAATGAAAGATGTACGCCTTCAACATAGGGAAGGTTGGTTGTTATATCATTTTCACTAATATCAACTTTACCATCCTGCATATCTTTAGGATGCACAAACGTAATTTCATCAATAATATCAAGTTTCTTAAGTAAAACAGCGCAAACAAGTCCATCAAAATCACTACGTGTTACTAATCGATACTTTTTATCACTCACAGGCTTTCTCCAAATAAAATAGCAATATAATGATTCTAACCGTTATTTTAGTAGGCCGCACGGTTTTATTAAGATATTTGAATGTTTGAATATGCATTGCTTACTCATATTCCTTTAAGGAAATAAGTAAATAAAACCCTTATTTTGAGGGCTCTCACTCTTTATTCCTGAAATGACTAGAGTTAGCGACATCCTCTGTAACTTCTCATTACCCACTGACACCTGAACTATGCAGAAGTCGTCATTCCTACATGCTACCCAGTCAAGCGTGGGCACAGGCTTTAGCAGGAACCTATGTTCAACGTAGATTCCCGATAACAGACTTCGGGAATGACGACCTTACCCCGTCAAACTGAGCACAAGCTTTATCTGCATTTACCCGTGAATAATGAGAAGTTACCACATTCTTTGCAGCCCTATAATTCTGGGCCTGTGACACAGCATCAAGCGAACTCTAAGATTTAAAAATACCTATAAACCCATCCATACCCTATAATAAGCGGTTTTTCTGCGATACTTTTAGCCAATAAATCACCATGATCTCCATCCGCAATCTGACTTTCTCCCGTGGTGATAGAAAAATATTTGATAATATCTCGCTGGATATCATGCCGCATAAAATCACTGCGATTATGGGGCCGAGTGGTACGGGCAAAACAACCTTGCTAAAACTGATTGGTGGGCAACTGGTTCCCGATAGCGGTACGGTATTGGTTAATCAGCAAAACATACACCAACTCTCCCGTACTGAATTGTATAAACTGCGTCAGAAAATGGGTATGCTATTTCAAAGCGGTGCTTTATTAACCGATATGTCGGTGTACGATAATATTGCCTTTCCTATCCGTGAACATACCAAGCTACCTGAAAGCATGATACGTACGGTGGTATTAATGAAACTTAATGCCGTGGGCTTACGCGGGGCGCGTGATTTGATGCCCAGTGAACTATCGGGCGGTATGGCACGCCGGGTGGCAATGGCTAGAGCACTGGCGCTAGATCCTGAAATGATACTCTATGATGAACCCTTTACCGGGCAGGACCCCATTTCTCTGGGGGTACTGGTGGAGCTCATTAAAACCCTGAACCACACCTTGCATTTAACCAGCATCGTAGTATCGCATGATGTACAGGAAACGGCTTCTATTGCTGATTATATTTACCTGATGTCAGAGGGGAAAATTGTCGGCCAAGGTTCGCCTGATGACATTCGTTGCGATACCTCAGCGTGGGTGCAACAATTTATGCAAGGTAAAGCGGATGGCCCAGTGCCTTTTCATTACCCTGCAAACAATTTTAGCGATGATTTACTGAGCACTAATATGCCGCGATGAATTTTTTTCAACTCATAGGTCAGGCAAGTTTAAAATCACTTAGCAAACTCGGTAGGGCTAGCCTGTTTTTTATATCCATCCTAAGTGGCATTGGCTATTTATTGTTACGCCCTGGATTATTTATCAGGCAACTTTATTCTGTGGGTGTGCTTACTTTCTGGTTAATTGCTATTTCCGGCCTTTTTGTAGGCATGGTACTTGGCTTGCAAGGCGTTTATACCTTATCCACCTTTGGTGCTGAGTCCTCTCTGGG
>DAOVWV010000267.1 GCA_030636485.1 Methyloprofundus sp. | reverse complement strand
TTTTCGCCCTCGCCGTTATCATTAGCAAACCAAGGTTCGCGTGCCTTCATAATTAATTTAGCTGCGATGTCTTCATCCACACCCGAGAATTCAAGCAAATCATCCACTGCCTGTTCTGCCAGATCATCCATCGTTATAATGCCTTTACTTGCCAACTCAAAAGCTAGCTCCTTATTCATGCCTTCCATGCTTAATAGATCTTCAGCTGGCTCTGCCGTCTCTATTTTTTCCTCAGATGCAATCGCACTAATCAACAGCATATCCTTGGCTCGTGAACGTAGTGTTTCAACCAATTCCTCATCGAATCCTTCAATCTCCAGCATTTCACTACTCGGCACATAAGCAATTTCTTCTACCGAGTTAAAGCCGACTTCGACCAAAACAGTTGCAATATCCTGATCAACATTCAACTGCTCAACAAACACCTGCACCAACTTACCTAACTCTTCTTCAGTATCTTTATTGACCTCATCGGCATCACGGACATTCAGCTCCCAGCCCGTTAACTCAGTTGCTAGACGCACATTCTGACCACCACGCCCTATCGCTTGTGACAAGCTATCAGATGAAACCGCAACATCCATCGTATGTTTATCTTCATCAACAACAATGGATTCGATTTCCGCCGGAGCCATTGCATTAATGACAAATTGTGCTTCAGTTTCATTCCATAAAATAACATCAATACGCTCACCATTAAGCTCATTCGAGATAGTTTGCACTCTTGAGCCGCGCATACCCACGCAAGCACCGACAGGATCTATACGTAGGTCATTACTCTTTACCGCCACTTTAGCTCTTGAGCCAGGGTCACGCGCTGCACCCAGCACACTAATAATACCCTCACCCACCTCGGGCACTTCCAGCCTAAATAAAGCCAGCAACAACTCTGGTGCAGTACGACTGACAAATAATTGCGGCCCACGTGCTTCAGTGCGCACCTCTTTTAAATAACCACGAATACGATCACCGACTCTCACTGTTTCACGCGGTATCATATGCTCGCGCGGTATAAAAGCATCAGCATTGCCGCCCAGATCAATATAGACACTACCTTTTTCAATGCGTTTGATCACCCCGGTCACTAATTCGCCCACTTTATCCATATAGGCATCAGCGACTTTTTTACGCTCAGCTTCACGTACCTTATGAATAATAACCTGCTTGGCAGCCTGTGCGGAAATACGCCCAAACTCGACTGATTCTATTTCATCTTCAACAAAATCATCCACCTCACAATCCGGCTCATCTAGCTGAGCGGCCTGCAAAGAAATCTGGGTCGTTGGAAACTCAATCCCACCCGAAAACTCCTCACTCTCTTCAACGACTTGCCAGCGCCTGTAGGTTTTATACGTGCCCGTAATACGATCAATATCAACCCGTGCTTTCACGGGGAATTCATAACGTGCTAATGTTGCACTTTCCAAAGCATTTTCTATCGCCTGAAAAATGACTTCTTTCTCAATATCTTTTTCGTTAGAAAAAACATCGACAACTAATAAAATGTCTTTATTGGCCATCTAAATCTCCTTAAATTGAATAGTCTGGTTCAAGCCGCGCTTTCGACATCGCTTGAAATGGGACTCTATAAACCTGACCATCCTGCTGAAGATAAACATCGCCATCTTCAACCTTTTCGATCAACCCAGTAATTTTTCGTCTGCCTGCAACAGGCTTGAATAAATTAACCTGAGCAGTATGCCCGATAAACTGCTCAAACTGCGTTAATTTAAACAGCGGTCGATCCATACCGGGCGATGAAACTTCCAGGTTATATTCCCCTAAAATAGGATCTTCTACATCCAAGACCCCACTCACCTGATGACTTACCTTGGTACAGTCTTCCATTCCTACACCCTGCTCGGCATCAATAAAAATACGCAAAAAACCGTGTTTAGGGTGTGAATTATATTCAATACCTACGCACTCATACCCCAGCCCTTCCACGACGGGTTCTATTAATTCAAGCAAATGCTCAGGTGCCTGCTTCATTACGCCTCACTTTCTTACACACATAAAAAAAGAGGCTAAAGCCCCTTCCATAAACAACCTATATTACTGTTTCCTAACACCTAGAAACAGAAAAACCCCAAAAAGGGGTCTTTTAAAAATCTGCTAGCAGAGGCAGGATTTGATCCTACACGCTATAAACCTATAACACTGCATACCAGACATATAAACTACGTCAAACAACCGATAGAGGGGAGTTTACACATAAATATAAATTATTGCAAGTTTTTTTTATCTCCCCGCAATAAGAATCCTTATAATTCAATATCTTATACAAGTTTCTCGTAAAATATAAAAATACTAAACATGAGCACCCGAATGCTAATTTCTAATCCATAAGGCAAAAGAAGTCATTGCCCAGCCACGCGATGTAATGTCAACATTTAAAAAAAACACAATAAACCAGCCTTCGCTAGTCGGCCACCCTGATCACAAAGAGCTAATTAAAAACAAAACCTATACAGTTTTTTCCTAGAATCGGGCTTATATATACTTCGCATCGCCAAGAAATAAGAGTTCAATAATCATCAGTACATTATTTATCCACAGCCATGACCACCCGAAGTCTATTGGGTTTATGTATTTTACACCTTATTAAAGAGTTCAAATATACCTCCCTAATAATCTTAGGAAGGCATAAAAAGCCTTTATTTCCCTAATACATCGTTACGCGTACTTTCAGCGATAGCTGCAGCTTCGCCAATCAGGTCAGCTGGCACACCCAACTCTACCAAGGTTGCCCCTAAATGCTCCATCACTGCATCAAAATGTGAATCATCCAAGCCCATCTTAACAAAACGAGCATGGACTGTACGCATATCCCCTCCCGTATAATTATTGGGACCACCGAATGCCATCGTAAAAAAAGCTTTTTGTTTTGCTATTTGCGCTTCCATATCGGTGCTATCAAAAAACCGGTTAATACGGTAATCACTTAAGACCTTGCGATAGAATAATTCAACTGCAGCATTTACAGCGGCTTCACCACCAATTCTTTCATAAAGTGTTGCTTCAGTTTTAGCGTCTGTTTCACTCATTTTCTTTCCTCGTTGTTATTATTTTTATTGTTTTTCAGAAACTTGATATTAACAACTATACTATGGTTATGCAATATAAGAAGACATTAAAGTTTATATACCTGCTTTTACACAGCGCAAAATATCATAGCTATATTGTTCATTTAAAGCCTCAAAAACTGGCTTTAAACTATCACTACGTGCTGCTGATAAGCTTAAAATTTCACCCTGTATATATTTAATTTCTTGCTCACTAAGTTCGATAACATCACTTAATTGAAGCACTCCCTGCTCTATGCCTTGCGCAAGATGATTAAAAATAGTCGTTATTTTTAATTCGCGCTGTACAGCAATCTTCTCTACCGAAAACCCAACCTTGAATAAAGTAATGGTTTCCTCTACCGTTTCAGTAAAATCTGACGCTTGCTCCAGTATCTGCCCTAGCTCACTAATGACACCGAGAAACTCATCTGCATAGAGCGCTAGCTTTCGCTCCCCTACCCCTGAAATCTGTGCAAACTGCTGATGGTTTAAAGGTGATCTTTCGACCATTTCTGTCAGGCTCGCATCGCTAAAAATAATATACGGAGGCACATCCTGCGCATCGGCTAGCTCACGCCGCTTGGCACGTAAGGCATCCCATAAGACATTATCAGTATACCTGGCAAATTCACCTCTGTTTACTTTCGCTTTTTTACCCTTGGCTTTTTCTAAATCCTTGCGGAACATAATCTGCGTTTCACCACGCAG
>DAOVWV010000115.1 GCA_030636485.1 Methyloprofundus sp. | reverse complement strand
GCACGGCCAATAATGGCGCAATTCGTGAAACTCAACGGAATAAAGTTGCCTAAGATGCTGGGTAACGCATAAAACCTCGCATTCATGATTAACTCAATGATGGTGACGATCCCCGCAATCATCAACACAAACAGAGGGAGCCTTATTTCAGGTAATATAAAATGACGACAGCTAGAAATTAAGCCATTGGATAAAATCAATGTCAGGGTGGTTGCGATGCCCAATCCTAAGCTATTAATGACTGTATTGCTGACAGCTAATAATGGACATAGGCCCAGTAATGCAACCAGTGCCTGATTGTTATGCCATAAACCATTATTGAGAATTTTTACCTTGCTTGCATCCATTTATTTAAAAATCACTTGCTGGTTGTGCTGAAAAAATAGTGCTGTTTTTTTAACTTCATTAACAATGGCTCGCGGGGTAATTGTTGCACCGGTAAACTGGTCAAATAAACCACCATCACGCTTAACCGCCCATAATGATAAATCATTATCTGCCAGGGATTTTTGCGCAAAATTTAAGATCCAGTCAGATTTTTTTAAGTCTATTTTATCGCCTAGACCGGGGGTTTCTTTATGCTTTAAAACGCGCACTCCGATGATTCTACCCTGCATATCAAGTGCAATCAGTAACTGAATATCCCCATTATAACCATACGGGGTGGTGCTTTGAATGATGGCGGCAATGGGCTTGCCCGCTTTTCTTGCGCGGTAGATGGTCTGTGTTTGCAGCAGTATGACATCATTCACTAAGTCATTGTCATAACTATCTGGGCTTAATACAGCCTGAAGGCTGTGTAACAAATCCAGGTATTCATTTTCAGCGATTTTATCTTTACTGGCATGGTAAACCAGGCTGACTAAAGCAACAATCATAAATGAAAACAGGCCTACTCGAATGGCGGCTGTGACAGGGGATGAGAGTTTCATAGTGTGGTGTCCTTGATCACCTTAGGCCGCGTGTAATAATCAATACTGGGGGCAGCAAGATTAGCCAGTAATATGGCAAAAGCAACGCCATCAGGATAAGCGCCCCAGGTGCGGATAATATAAATCAGGCAACCGATCATAGCCGCATAAATTAAACGCGCTTTATGGCTGGTTGCCGCAGAAACGGGGTCGGTGGCAATAAAAAAGGCGGCACACAGTGTTGCGCCAGACATTAAGTGAAATAAAGCAGGGCTAAATTGACTGGCATCAATCAGCTTACCGAGTGTTGCCGGTAAACATAGGCCGAGTATGAGGGCGGTGGGGATATGCCAGCTAATGACTTTTTGATATAACAGCCAAAGCCCACCGATCAAATACCCCATTGCAACAAATCTTAGCTCTGTCCATTGGGGAAGTGCGTTTATTTCAGGGAGTGTCAGCCCTGAGCTAAGCTGCGTTTTAACGCTATCCAAAGCCGTTGCAGCACTCACGCCATCAATGGCGGCCTGTTCTGCAAGAATCATATTAAACGCATCCGTTAATGATAAAAAAAACTGCGGGTTTTGCCAGCTGGTCATTTGCAGTGGAAAGGAAATCAATAAAAAGACATAGCCCACCATCGCAGGATTAAAGGGGTTATAGCCTAGCCCTCCATAAACATGCTTGCCGATAATAATGGCAAACAATACGCCGCTCACATTAATCCACCAAGGCGCGATAGCCGGAATGGCAAGTGCCAATAATACACCGCTAAGGAGGGCGCTTAAATCAAGCAAATGCACTTTAATCGCACGTTTTCTTAAGCCAAGGCAGGCTGCCTCGGTTAGCAGTGCAGTGCTGCATGCGATGAGTAATTGTATTAAAACGCTGTAGCCAAACAAATAGAACATTGCCACTATGGCAGGTATCAAGGCATACAATACATGGCGCATCACATGGTTGATGCTATTGCTTGCGGGGATGAAGGGTGAGCAGCTGGTGGAAAATTGCATAAAGTGAAATGTAAGAGCTTAAAAACATCAGTTGAACGCTATTATCTAATGATTTTATGAAAGGATTAAGTTTTTAAGTTTAACGCGTAGATTAGCTACCGCCAGGAAAACCCTGTTGTCTCCAGGCTTCATAACTCACAATAGCGACAGTGTTGGATAAATTCATGCTGCGATTATTTGCTTGCATGGGGATTCTTAACTGATTGCTTGCGGGAATGGCTTGCTGAACCTTTTCTGATAGCCCGGCCGTTTCAGAGCCAAATAATAAAATATCGCCTGGTTGATATTCAACTTCAGTATAGGCATGCGTCCCTTTTGTTGTGAGTGCGAATACTCTATGTCCGGGCATGGACTTTAAAAAGCTCTCATAATCCGGGTGTTTGCTAATGTTGGCTAGATCAAGGTAGTCGAGCCCGGAGCGGCGCAGGTTCTTTTCTGCCAGGTCAAATCCCAGCGGCTCGATTAAGTGCAGGTGGCAGCCATTATTTGCAATCAGGCGAATAATATTACCTGTGTTTTGCGGTATCTTTGGTTCATAGAGAACAATGTTAAACATATTTTTAAGTCTTTTTTAAGGTCGATATTACAAAATTATGGCTTCACTTGCAGATATACTTTGCGGTCGCCGTTGCGCTTTGCTAGCGGCTGTCAATGTCCAATTATATCTATTTGCTGTGGGTCTGGTATTATTTTGCATGATTATATTTTTTCATTGCGCCTCCCCTTTTGCTAATACGTCGATATTAAATGCATCCAGCAAGCTTATAAGCTTTATAAGCGGAAGCCCAACCAGTGCATTTGGGTCATCGCCCTCAATACGCTCAAATAATGCAATGCCTAAACCTTCTGATTTAAAGCTGCCAGCGCAATGATAGGGTTGCTCCAGATCAATATAATTTATGATTTTCTGCTTGCTCAGTTTTTTAAAGTAAACGCTGCATATATCAAGTGCGCTTTTAAGCTCACCCGTTGAGCTGTCAAGGATGCAGACACTGGTATAAAATTTTACCACTTTAGCCGAGCACTGTTGTAGCTGGTTAAATGCATTGTTTTTGTCGCCAGGTTTTTTCAGTTGTGTCTGGTTTAGCATGGCAACCTGATCGGAGGCAATGATAAAATGTTGCGGATAGGCCGCTTTCAATGCTCTGGCCTTTTCTTTAGCTAAACGTAAGGCCATTTGAGCGGGAGGCTCGCCAGAATGCTGACTTTCATCTATATCCGGGGTGGCGGTGATAAAATCCAAGTGTAGCTTCTGTAACAGCTGTTTACGGTAGGGAGAGCTTGATGCCAAAACTAGGTTGTTGGTTTGCATAATAATTAATTTGACAGAGTGTTGTCATTACAGCTATCATTGTACAGTTATGTTAGATCAATTACCTGAACTTATAGATCCTGTTGTATTTGCTGAGCGGCGTAGTCACCTACGAGGGCGGCTTAGTATGCAGCGTTTAGACCGCCTTGCTGGTTTCCTTTTTGATGACAAAGGGGAGTTAAACGTTGATTTGCAGTTCTATAAAGAGGGGAAAGTTCCTGTTATAGAAGGGCGTATTGAAGGCCATTTAAATTTAACATGTCAAAGTTGTATGCAAGCACTCGCATGGGTGGTGGATAAACCTGTGAAGATAGGCATGGTGCAGACAATTGAGCAGGCTGATCGTTTGACTGAAGAATTTGAACCGATGATGGTATCAGATAATAAAATGTCATTGCCAGGTATTATTGAAGATGAAGTACTTATCTCTTTACCCGATTACCCTAGACATGGGCATAAATGCTTACAATACGAACCCGCTGTAAAGCTGGCTGAACCCCTAGAAATAGAACAGAAACCTGACAACCCATTTGCTGTTTTAGAGACACTTAAAAATACTGGAGACCAATAATGGCCGTACAAAAAAGTAAAGTAACCCGCTCTCGACGTGGACAACGTCGTTCGCACGATTCATTAACAAGTAAGACATTGTCGCAAGACCCTACAACAGGTGAAGTACATTTGCGTCATCATGTTACGCCTGACGGTTATTTTAAAGGTCGCCAGATTGTTGTGACTGAAGAAGACTAAATTATGCGTGTTTGTACATACACTGTACAACGATAGCTTAATCAGTTTTGAAAGCCGGGCTTTATGTCCGGCTTTTTTTATTAAGCTGATATATTATTTGACAGAAATTACCTAAGAACTTCGGGAGTTTTTTTACGTGAGTTTAATCATTTCAATTGATGCCATGGGCGGTGATCATGGCCCTGACTCAACCATTCCTGCTTCACTGGATTGCTTACGAAATAATCCTGCATTAGAGCTGATTCTGGTCGGGGACGAGCAAGTGTTAGCGCCGAGACTTGAGCAGGCTTTAGTTGAATTTTCAGGGCGCTTATCCATTCAGCATGCTTCGCAGTGTGTTGCGATGGATGAGTCACCAGCCAAAGCACTGAAAAACAAAAAAGACTCTTCCATGCGCGTGGCAATTAATCTAGTGCGTGAAGGGCGGGCGGATGCCTGTGTGAGTGCGGGTAATACCGGGGCGCTTATGGCAACGGCCCGATTTGTCTTGAAAATGATTCCGGGGATTGATCGGCCAGCCATTATGTCTTCTATGCCGTCTATTTTTGGCCATACCCATGTGCTGGATTTAGGTGCGAATGTTGATAGTTCTGCTGAAAACCTGTTTCAGTTTGCAGTGATGGGAGCCGAAGTTGTCAAGGCACTGGAAAACATTAGCGAACCTAAAGTAGGCTTGCTCAATATTGGCGAAGAAGATACCAAGGGTAATGAGCAGGTTAAATCTGCAGCTAAATTACTGGAAAATTCTGAGTTAAATTATATCGGCTATGTGGAAGGCAACTCGCTGAATGCAGGGGATGAAAAGGTTGATTTAATCGTCTGTGATGGCTTTGTAGGTAATGTTGCGCTGAAATCCATAGAAGGCGCGGCAAAAATGATTACTTCCGTGATGAAAGAATCATTTTCCAAGAACCCACTGACTAAATTGGCCGCTCTGATTTCCTACCCGGTTTTAACGGCTATAAAAAACCGTATTGACCCCAGATTACATAATGGTGCCAGCTTTTTGGGCTTAAAAGGCTTGGTCATAAAAAGTCATGGCGGCGCAGATGCTTTGGCGTTTAAGACAGCAATTCATGTCGCCGAAGTTGAAGTGGAAAAGAATGTGATCCAAAAAATCAGCGAACAGGTTGAGCTCGCTTTAAGCAGGAGAGAAAACACATGACAGCGTATGCAAAAGTAATTGGTACGGGCGGATATCTGCCGGCTGAAATCAGAACCAATGATGATATTTCGCAGACAGTCGACACCTCCGATAGCTGGATTTTTGAGCGTACCGGGATAAAAAACCGACGTATTGCCGGGAAAGACGAGACGGCTTCCAGCATGGCAGACATTGCTGCCAGGCAAGCGATAGAAATGGCGGGGATTGATGCCAAAGACATTGACTTGATTATTGTTGCTACCGGAACTCCGGATAATATTTATCCGAGTACCGGCTGTATGCTACAGCATAAACTGGGCATTAAAGACTGCGTTGCGTTTGATATACAGGCAGCCTGTTCGGGCTCTATTTTTGGTCTGGATATGGCGAATCAATATATCAAATCAGGTGCAGCGAAAACAGTTCTGGTGGTTGGAGCGGAAATTTGTTCACGCATAGTGGATTGGACTGACCGTGGAACCTGCATTTTATTCGGTGATGGTGCCGGTGCCGTTTTATTGCAGGGGGCTGATGAAGCAGGAATTCTGTCTACACATATTCATTCGGATGGCCGCTTTGAAGATTTGCTTAACTGCCCCAATCCGCAAGCCTTAGGCGAGGATAATACAACGGGTTATATTTCGATGAAAGGCAATGAGGTCTTTAAAGTGGCTGTCAATACGCTAGGCCGTATTGTCGACGAAACATTGGCTGCCAATAATATGCAGAAAACAGATATAGACTGGCTAGTGCCGCATCAGGCAAATGTTCGTATTATTAAAGCCACAGGAAAAAAACTTGGCTTAAATCCCGACCATGTTGTTGTGACGGTTGATAAACATGGCAATACTTCAGCGGCTTC
>DAOVWV010000032.1 GCA_030636485.1 Methyloprofundus sp. | reverse complement strand
TATTCCCTAGCATGACCTTTTTATAATCAGCGACAAAGCCAACAATGCCATACGTCAGTGTGACTAATAAAGCGACCCAGACATAACTATTGGTCAGGTTCGCCCAAAGCAGAGTACCGACCGCAATCCCTACTAAAATCAAAGTCCCGCCCATCGTCGGTGTGCCAGCTTTCTCATAATGCCTTTCCGGGCCATCCTGGCGTACACTTTGGCCAATATTTTTTTTACTTAAGCGGCGAATCATCCATGGCCCCACTAAAAAAGAAATCAGTAGAGCGGTTAAAGCACTTAAAATAGCGCGTAATGTTAAATATTGAAATACATTGAAACCTGACTCAAATCGTTCTAAATAATCAAATAAATACAGTAACATCTGTTATCTCGCCTTGCTTGTCAGAGCGTTAACCACTCTTTCCATTTTCTGTGCTCTTGATCCTTTCACCAAAAGTACAATATCTGTTGTGATTGCCTGCTGTATAGTTGCAATCAAGTCATCTTGTTGGAGGTAAAAAGTCGCCCCTTCACCAAATGCCTGCACTGTGTTTGCAGCCATTTCTCCAACCCCAAAAAGGCGCGTCACTCCCGCCTGTTTAATTTGTTCTGCCAGCGCAGCATGCAATTGCGCACTGTCACTACCGAGCTCGCCAAAGGCACCTAATGCAAGCCATCGCTCTTCGGCACTATGTTTCAATACTTCCAGTGCAACCGCTAATGATGCCGGGTTGGCATTATAAGTATCATTAATAATCTTAGTTCCTGCCGCGGATTCAAATAATTGCAAACGGCCATTGACCGGCTTGACTTGCTCTAAGCCTTGTTTAATTTGCACACAATCAATTCCGAGTGCAAAACAGGCCGCACTGGCTGCCAAAGCATTTAAGACATTATGTTCACCTGCCAGTGCCAGGCTGATTGGCACACGGTTTTCATCGGCAACTAATTCAAACTGGGTGATAAACTGCAAACCTTCAAACTGTGTGCTTATATTTTCCGCAGTGACATCAGCTGGCTGGTTTACAGCAAATGAAATAACCTGACGTTGACCTGCAAGCGCTTGCCATTCAGTAAAAAAAACATCATCAGCATTCAAGATAGCGACACCTTCATCAGAGAGTGATTGAATGATTTCCGCTTTTGCCTGTGCGACACCTTCTATACTACCAAACCCTTCAATATGCGCAGCTCCCACATTGGTGATAACTGCGACATCAGGCTTTGCATAGTGACAGGAATAAGCGATTTCACCGCTATGATTAGCGCCCATTTCAATGACGGCAAACTGATGCTGTTCATTGAGCTGCAATAAGGTTAATGGCACACCAATATCATTATTAAGATTACCCTGAGTGAATAACAGCCGATATTTAACCGCTAAAATAGCGGCAATCATCTCTTTTACCGTGGTTTTACCATTACTGCCGGTAACGGCGCAGACTTTAATCTGCACTTTATCCCTTATCGCGCCTGCCATTTCAGCCAAGGCAATACGGGCATCATCGACAATAATCTGTGCCAGCTTTGTGGGCATTTTTTTTGTTACCAGAACGGCAACAGCGCCCACGCTTTCAGCCTGGCTGATAAAATCATGACCATCAAATTGTTCACCACTAATCGCGATATATAAGTCACCCTTCGATAAAGCCCGGGTGTCTATACTGACCCCCTGCACAATCTCATCAGCCCCGATTAAGGTGCCATGCACGCAAGCTGCTATTTCCGCCAATGTCATGCTAATCATGATGCCAATACCGTCTGCACGATTTCACGATCACTAAAAGGCTGTCGCAAGCCTTTTATCTCTTGATAATCTTCATGCCCTTTACCAGCGATTAAAACAATATCCAATGCTGAGCTGTTCATAATGGCTTGTTTAATCGCATTTCTTCTATCATTAATAACACTTAGTCCAGTCGTTTTAATATCTACAATAATCTCATCAATAATCGCCTGTGCTTCTTCGAAGCGGGGATTATCATCGGTCACAATAACAGTGTCGGCTAATTCACCGGCAATTTTTCCCATGATCTTGCGTTTACTCTTGTCTCTGTCACCACCACAGCCAAAAACCACGCTTAACTTGTTATCACAATGCTTTCTTAATGTGGTGAGTGCTTTGCTTAATGCATCTGGGGTATGTGCGTAGTCAACCACCACCAAAGGCTTATCTGTCGCCCCCTGAAAACATTCCATCCGCCCAACAACGGCTTTTACAGAGCGTAAGGCATGTACACACGCCACTAATGACTTACCCATCGCTAACATAACCGCTAATACAGCCAAAATATTTTGTAAATTAAAATCACCTAATAAACTCACTTGCAATCGAGCCTGCTGCTCTTGCCAGAACACATCACACGTTATACCCGTCATGCCATATTGAATATTTTCAGCATTCACACTGTCGGCATAAGCCTGTTTTTTGCCTTGCAGACTATAAGTCAGCACCCTGACACTATTGGGTATTGCAGTCAACACACGCTCGGCATAAGCATCATCCAGGTTGACCACCGCAAATTTCAGCCCAGGCCACTGCATTAAACCCACCTTACTTTGAAAATAGGCTTCCATATTGCTGTGGTAGTCCAAGTGATCCTGGCTTAGGTTGTTAAATACAGCCCCCCGGAATCTAATGCCATTGACACGCCCCTGTACCAGCCCGTGTGACGATACTTCCAGCGCTACATTTTTTATGTCACCGTCCACAAATCCAGCTAATATTTTTTGTAGTACCAATGCATCTGGTGTGGTATTCAGGGTTTTTTGCAAATTATCCGGACTACCCCAGCCTAAAGTGCCAATCACCGCAGCTGCATTCATCACTTGAGCTAAAAACTGGCTACATGATGTTTTACCATTAGTTCCGGTAATGCCAATAACATTCAAATGCTCGGATGGGTTTGCATAAAACCGCGCCGCCATCTCGCCCAGTTTGTCAGCCAGGTTTTCAATTGCAAACAGCGGTACATCCTCTATCTCATTAGCCAATTGTACTCCCTGTCTGGCAGGGTCATAGACAATTGCAAGCGCACCTTGTCGTTTCACTTGCTCAGCAAATTGCAAACCATGCTGCTGGCTACCGGCAAGTGCAAAAAACACACTGCCTGATTTAATCTCACGGCTATCCAAGGCAATATGGCTAAACTCTGCATCTACCTCAACAGTGCTAAAGCCCAATAATAATTCTGTTAACCACATATCGCTATTTTGTTAATAACACAGCCATGCTTTGCTCTTCATCCGGTGCAATCTGGAGAATACGTAAAGCGCCACCCATCACTTTGGAAAAAATAGGCGCTGCAACCAAGCCACCGTAATATTTTCCTGCCTGCGGGGAATCCACCATCACTGCAATAATCAACTTCGGGTCGCTTGCAGGTGCCATGCCTACGAATACCGACAGATAATCACGGCCATAGCCACCGACCCCCGCTTTTTTAACGGTTCCCGTTTTACCGGCCACTCGATAGCCACTTACTTTCGCCTTATAGGCCGTGCCATCTTTTTTGACCACCTGCTCAATCATAGTGCGCACTTTTATTGCCGTGGCAGCGGACAAAACACGGGTCGCATAATCATCCTTTTCACGTTGCAGCAAGCTCACCGAGTGCAATATCCCATCATCGGCCAGCACCGTATAAGCTCTTGCCAACTGCAAGGCTGACATAGAAATGTGGTAGCCAAATGAGAGTGTTGCCTGCTCAAATTTACTCCAGCCAAAAAATTCTGGGAGAACCCCGCTGGCTTCGCCTGGAAAACCAACCGCAGCTGAGCGACCAAAGCCCACTGAATCATAAAAATGCCAAAAATCTTCTGCTGGCATAGATAAGGCAATTTTACTCGCAGCCACATTACTGGATTTTTTTAAAACATTGCTTAAGTTTAAAGTGCCGTAGTCATGTCCATCTCTCACCCATTTTCCTTTTATTTTAATGGGCTGCGTCGTGAATAACTGGTTCTCTTTAACAAATCCGCCCTCTAACGCGGTAGCAACAACTAAAGGTTTGAGTGTAGAACCTGGTTCAAACACATCAGTAATCGCTCTATTACGGTAGTGCGATGTCCTTAAGCTCTTGCGTGAATTTGGGTTGAAAGAAGGCTGGTTAACAACGGCCAGAATATTTCCTGTTTCTGCCTCTAATATCACTAATGATGCTGCCTTTGCCTTATGTCTGATAACCCCCGACTTTAATTCTCTATACGCAAGATATTGCAGCCGCTCATCAATACTCAATAGCAAATCCTGGCCATTTTCTGGCTGTTTAATGCTCTCTAAATCTATATCTTCAATCACCCGCCTAGCACCATCACGAATAACACGCTTACTACCTGCTATGCCTTGCAGAGTATCGTTATACATTAATTCCAGACCTTCCTGCCCTTGGTCATCTATATTGGTAAAGCCCAGTAAATGTGAGGCTTCTTCACCTCTGGGGTAAAATCGCTTAAACTCCCTGATAAACTCAACGCCAGGCAGTCCCAAGGCTTTAATCTTTTCCGCCAGCAGCGGGGCAATTCGCCTTTTTATATAAACAAACTGCTTCTTGCTAGCGGGGTCAAATGCTTTTTCCAGTTTAGCAAAGGAAACATTTAACAACTTAGCCACTTTTTTTAGTTTTTTATCACTCAATTCCTGACAAGCCTGCTTGGGCTTTTCCGCCGCTTTAACTTTACAGTATTGAGGGTTAACCGTAATTGTTTCCACTGGAGCGCTGACGGCAAGGCTTTCCCCGTTACGATCCAAAATTCGACCTCTATAGGCCGGTATCTTAACTATCCCAACATATCGGCTACGGGCCTGTTGTTGTAAAAACTGTGTGTCCAGAGTTTGCAGTTGCACCGCTTTAGCAATTAATACCAGCAACGCGCTCACCATTAAGAAAAATACCAGCTTTCTTCTACCCGAAAAATCGTCTGTTTTTTTTTGCCTGTGTTTTTTTTTCGGTTTCAACATGGTTATAGGCGTATATACACAATTTCCTTTCTTTTTAAATCTACTAAACCCATACTCTTACGGGTTTTTTTCTCAACACGATTATGCTCTGACAACATTTTCTCTTCCAGTGTCAGTCTTTCCCAGCTTACCTCTAACTCCTCAAGTACCAGCTCTGCTTTTTGTATCTCAATAAAGACTAATCTGGAGTGATGCTTAGCATAAATAACGGCTAGGCCAGAAGCCAGTAATACCAATATCAAAAGCACAGCCAATATGCGTTGCATAATGTTGTTAGTAGGCCCTGACAACGTCATTTATTTTTCCCTTGAGATTGGCTGCAGCACAAAAAGAGGACAAGCACTAAGGCTTGTCCTTATGAAAGGCTTACTTACGCTCAGCGACACGCATCACGGCACTACGAGCTCTCGGGTTTTGTGCTAGCTCTTCGGCGCTCGCCTTAATTGTTTTGCCGCGCTTATTCAACCTAATTGCTGCGAGCTCTTCACGCTGCATAGGGAGTTTCGATGGGTTATACTTACCTCTCGACTCGTCTCTGATAAAGCGTTTCACAATTCTATCTTCCAGTGAATGAAATGAAATAACGGCCATTCTGCCACCGCTCGCCAAAATATTGACTGCCTGCTGCAAAACGACCTGTATTTCATCTAATTCACTATTGACAGCAATTCTTACCGCCTGGAAACTTCGTGTCGCCGGGTGTTTATGTTTTTCTTTAAACGGTATCGCTTCGGTTACCAGATCAGCAAACTGTTTAGTCGTCAACAAAGGGCTTTCTATACGCTGAGTAACCACGGCATGCGCTATTCTGCGTGCAAAACGTTCTTCGCCATAATCAAAAAGTACCTGCACCAAGTCTTGCTCAGCAACGCTTGCCAACCACTCGGCAGCCGACAGGCCTGAGCTACAGTCCATACGCATATCCAATGGCCCGTCCTGCATAAAGCTAAAGCCACGTTCGGCATTATCCAATTGCGGCGATGATACGCCAAAGTCCATCAAAATCCCATCGACTTTTCCGCTCCAGCCTTGCTTTTCAACAATCTCCTGCAAGCCTGAGAAGCAGCAATGTTCCAATTGAAAACGCGGGTCTTTGCCTAATTCTTGAGCCACATCTGACTGAATTGCATCCAGGTCACGGTCTAGTGCCAGCAGTTTACCGTTTTGGCCTAGTTGTTGTAGAATACCTTTGCTATGCCCACCTCTACCGAAAGTACAATCAATATAAAAACCATCAGGCTTTATCGCTAGTTCACGTAATACTTCATTATATAAAACAGGTAAATGCATCTATTAACCCTGCTTAAAATGACAAGCTTTCGAGTTCATCCAGCCCTTCATCATCATCTGCATTCATCCACTCGTCTTCTTTCGCATTCCAGGAATTTTCGTTCCATATTTCAAATTTATTTAATTGCCCTACTAAAACCAGTTTTTTGTCCATTCTGGCGAATTTTCTTAGCTTTTCAGGAAGTAATAATCGCCCTTGTCCATCCATTTCAGTTTCAGTCGCATTACCAATCAGAAAGCGGCGTAATTTTCCTGCCATTTTATTTAATGTAGGCAACTTACTAATCGTGAGTTCCAGTTTTTCCCACTCAGGAAGCGGGTAAAGCCATAAACACCCCGGCTCACCGACACATTTCTCATTCACGGCAACAGTGACAACCAACTGGTGCTCACAGCTATCTTGTAACTCCTCTCTATATCGAGTCGGAATTGCAAAACGCCCTTTGGCATCTAAGTTAACAGTCGTTACACCGCGAAACAAAACTCCTCCTAATGCTAACCAGCTTTAAAAAACCACTTTCCACCACTTTTTTCCACTTTAGATAGACTATAGGTTTCTAGCATTCGTTAGTCAACGATAATTGAAAATATTTTCCCTTTTTTGCCAATGGCTTAGCCATTTTATACAAAACAATTTTAATTACCTTTGCAATGAAAAAAAAAATAACAATATCAATCAGTCGTTTAACTTTTATTCTTAAAGTATTTTATTATCTATATAAAGATAGAGTTCTGAGAATAAAAATTCCCCTTAAAACCTCACTACTTGCCTGAAAATAATGATGAAATAACAAACATAAAAAAACCCATAAAGTGACCACACTTTATGGGTTTAAAAAAACCTGCCAAAATATTATTTTATTTCATGCTACTACCGCATTTTCCTTCGCCACACTTACCTTCCATTCCTTTTATGTCTGTTTTTTTTGTTTTTGGCATAGGCTTATTGCCCGCACATTTTCCTTCTGAGGTTTTTTCCAGAGCGCCTTCTGGCATCATACTGGCACCACATTTGCCCTCTCCACAAGCGCCATCTTTCATTTTCATAGTGCCTTTTTCTTTATCGGCCTTTGCCACTAGCATATAACCACTGCTTAGTTCGGTCATCGCAAATGGATTAACTTCTGCATTAGCAACACCTTCGGCTTGCACTGTCCCGACTGTTAAACCAGAAAATAATGACGTACCTACAGCAGCAACTGCTAAAGGTGATTTTTTCATACTCATATTGCTTTCCTCAATATTAATTAATTTTTTTCTAGGCCAATAAAAAGATTGTTGCTAAGCCCAAAAATGACATGAACCCAATAACATCGGTTACTGTTGTCAGTAACACTCCACCTGCTAGCGCTGGGTCGATACCTCTTTTTTGTAAAAACAAGGGAATTAATACGCCAGCCAAGGCTGCACAACTTAAATTAATAATCATCGCGCCTCCCAGCATCATTCCTAATGGTACATTATCAAACCAGGCAGCTGCAACCCCTGCAACAACAACTGACCAGACAACACCATTGACAGCCCCCACAGCTAATTCTTTAAACAAGAAAGACATTGCATTAGAAGCGCTGATCTGGTGCAGTGCCAAACCACGGATAACCAGAGTTAATGTCTGACTTCCAGCAATTCCTCCCATACTCGCAACAACAGGCATTAACACTGCCAGGGCCACAATTTGGTCAATCGTTGCTTCAAATAAGCCAATAACCCAGGATGCCAGAAAGGCAGTAAACAAGTTAACCCCCAGCCAGACAGCTCTGCGTCGGGCACTTACCATGACCGGAGCAAATAAGTCATGCTCCTCATCCAGGCCTGCTGAGCTTAAAATAGCATGATCAGCTTCTTCACGAATAACATCAAGTACTTCTTCCAGCGTAATTCGGCCAACAACCTCATTCTGCTCATCAACCACGGCAGCAGATAAAATATCTTTATGCTCAAAGATGGTCGCTACTTCAGAAACTGGCATATTAAGTGGAATAGCCTCTATCGGTTTCATCAGCTTAGCAATAAGCGTCTCTGGCTCACTGGTCAATATGGCCGCCACTGAAACCATACCTTGGTAATGATTATTGTGATCAACGACAGAGATATTCAGCATATTGGCGGGCATTTTTTCTGTACCCGTAATTTAGTGAGTACCGCTTGCACAGTCGCATCCACATGTACTGGTAAAGCATTCATACTCATTAAAGCGCCAGCAGTATGCCCCTCATATGATAAAGCCGCTTCAAGGCGGCTATCACCTTCGCTTTTAAGAATCTTCTCCCGGACTTCTGCTGGAAAATCGGAGACCAAATCGGCCATCTCTCGTGGCTCCAGCTGGCTTGCGGCAACAACTAAGTCTGCCGATGATGCCTGTTCAATAAGGCCAATCCGCACTTCACCCTGCAAGGCGGCAAGCGTTTGCCCCATGGCTTCAGGTGCCAGTATATCCCAAAGCTGGTAACGATAATCTATTGGTAAAGATCTAAGTAATAATGCTATTTCGGCAGGAAATAAACTATGCAAATGACTCCGCGCTTCATAAAGCGCACCATTATCCAGATCATTGATAATCTGCTCTAAATTTAATTCGGAATGGTCTTGTGGTCTACTTACTGGCATATCTATCCCTTTTGTTTTCTGGTAATCGAAAGAGCATAAAAAATAGCATCTTTAACTGGATGGGGCTTTTAATATCACATTGAAAAAGTCATCTAACAATATAATCGGTAAATTATTTTTATAATAAAAACCAGAGTCTTCCAAAGTATTCAGAGCAATATTCTTTCCTGAGCCAGACAAAACTGTCAGTATGAATGCTTTATTGTTTCCGTTTACATGATCTTTATTCTACAGGCACAAAAAACGAAGAACATGCTATTCTTCGTTTTACAATCGCGAGAGGTTTTTAACGATGTGACTGTGTTTTCTCTTTATGCTTAATAATTTGGCGGTCTAGTTTATCGACCATATTATCAATTGCTGCATACATATCTTCCTGAACATCATCTGCGAACAATTTTGCACCACTGATCTGTACAGTTGCTTCTGCTTTTTGCTCTAGTTTTTCTACTGTCAAAATGACATGGACATCAGTCACATGATCAAAATGGCGTTTTATCTTAGCTATTTTATCCTCAACATGCTGCTTCATAGCTGCTGTTACTTCAACGTGACGACCTGTTACGCTAACTTGCATAAATTTAACTCCTAATATTATTTTAATAATGTGCAAATGAACTTCATTATACTATACTTCGCACAGCCACGGCTTTCTAGCAAGCTATTTTTGCCGGTTGCCATGTTACTGTCTATTTACCTTGCCTGTTTTAGCCTCCTGCCTTAAGGCGCAAGGTATCTTTTTTACAACAATCGCTTTCTTTGGCTTGATGATGGGATAGAGATTGCTTCACGATACTTGGCAACCGTACGTCTTGCAACCTTAATGCCTTTTTCATTTAATAAGTCGGTTATTTTACTGTCACTTAAAGGCTTTGCCGGACTTTCATTGCTCACAACCTCCTTAATAAAAGCCCTGATAGCCGTTGCC
>DAOVWV010000009.1 GCA_030636485.1 Methyloprofundus sp. | reverse complement strand
CCACAATACTCGATTATCTGGTTACACGGCCTAGGTGCTGATGGTCATGATTTTGAAAGTATCGTACCTGAATTAACCCTGCAAAAGGCAGAGCATATCAATTTTATTTTCCCCAATGCACCTGTGCAGGCAGTGACCATTAATGGGGGAATGCAAATGCGTTCCTGGTATGACATTCTGGATATGTCTCTGGATCGAGAGGTGGCGGTCGAGGATATATATCTGTCTTCGACACAGTTGGTCGATATTATTCAAAGCGAGATTGATAAGGGTATTAAGGCTGAAAATATTTTGCTGGCTGGCTTTTCTCAGGGCGGGGTTATTGCCCTGCATACAGGCTTACGCTATCCAGAGAAATTAGCGGGAATTCTGGCTTTATCAACCTATATGCCAACAACCGAGCAGTTAAAAACTGAACGTGCTGCCGTCAATGATGAAATACGCATCTTTATGGCGCATGGCACCATGGATAATGTTGTTTACCCGCAAATTGCCAAAGCGTCTTATCAGCGTTTAAAAGCATTGGATTACTCTATTAGCTGGCATGATTACCCTATGCAGCACTCCTTATGTTTGGAAGAAATAAGGGATATTTCGGATTTTATTAATCGGGTTTTTTAACGAATGTTCCCCTGATAGAGGCCGATATGGTTTAAAATTGACGGTTTAAAGTACTCGTCTTACACATTTATATTTTATGCAACAAACAATTCAAACCTTGACCACAGTCAGGGATTATATCCGCTGGGGTGCCAGTCGTTTTGCAGCAGCTAAGCTGTTTCATGGGCACGGTACTGCAACGGCCTTAGACGATGCGGCGGCGTTGGTGCTACACAGTTTACATTTGCCTTACAATTTATCTGAGAGTTATTTTAGTGCGCAGTTAACTTTGGATGAGCGGCAAACAATCATCGAATTGATTAATCAGCGTATTGATATGCGTGTCCCAACGGCTTATTTGACGCATGAGGCCATTTTTGCTGGCTTAGCATTTTATGTTGATGAGCGGGTTTTAGTCCCTAGGTCACCGATTGCAGAATTGATTCGTGAGCAGTTTTCACCCTGGATTGAAGCTGATCAGGTGCATCATGTATTGGATTTATGTACTGGCAGTGCCTGTATTGCGATTGCCTGTGCCTATGCTTTTCCTGATGCACAGGTTGATGCGGTGGAGTTATCCGCTGATGCGCTGGAAGTTGCCAAAATTAATGTTGCCAAACATGAAGTAGAAGAGCAGCTAAGCTTATATCAGTCCGATCTGTTCAGTGCATTACCCGCAGAAAAATATGATTTAATTGTATCTAACCCGCCTTATGTTGCCATTGCCGAGTGGGAGCAGTTACCGGCTGAATTTCTTGCGGAACCGGAAATGGGCTTTACGGGGGGAGAGTCAGGCTTGGATCTGGTGATTAAAATCCTGGTGGATGCGGCGGAATACATAAGTGAGCAGGGGGTATTAATTATAGAAGTGGGAAGTAGTGCGGAAACCTTGCAAGCGCAATTCCCTGAAGTGCCATTTTATTGGCTAAATTTTGAACAGGGCGGTGATGGTGTGTTTTTACTTACTGCCGACCAGGTATTTACATTTAATAAACTTTTTAAAAAGGCATTGGGTTAAGTATGTCAGGTAACAGTATCGGAAAATTATTTTCAGTCACGACTTTTGGTGAGAGTCACGGTATCGCGCTCGGTGCAACGGTGGATGGGTGTCCACCTGGACTTGAGTTATCAGAAGCGGACTTGCAGGCTGACCTGGATCGACGTAAACCAGGGACTTCAAGGCATACCACTCAGCGCCGCGAAGCGGATCAGGTGCAGATTTTGTCGGGTGTGTTTGAGGGCAAAACAACGGGAACCCCGATTGGTTTACTGATTAAAAATACTGATCAACGTTCCAAGGACTATAGCAATATTGCAGAAACCTATAGACCGGGTCATGCTGATTATGTGTATGACCATAAATATGGTTTTAGGGATTATCGGGGCGGGGGGCGCTCATCAGCACGGGAAACCGCGATGCGTGTGGCAGCCGGAGGGATTGCAAAAAAATATTTAAAGCAGCAGTATGGGATTGAAATTCGTGGTTATCTATCGCAGTTAGGGCCGATTAAAGTTGCAAGCATTGATTGGGCTGCAATGGAGACGAGTGAGTTCTTTTGTCCTGATAGCAGCAAAGAGGCAGAACTGGTGGCGTATATGGATGCCTTACGTAAAGAAGGCAACTCCATTGGTGCAAAAGTGAATGTGATGGCGAGCAATGTCCCACCGGGCTTGGGAGAGCCCATTTTTGACCGCCTGGATGCCGACCTGGCACATGCATTAATGAGTATTAATGCGGTTAAAGGAGTGGAAATTGGTGATGGTTTTGCCTGTGTGAATAGTAAAGGAACTGATTTTAGAGATGAAATGACCCCTGAGGGATTTTTAAGTAATCATGCGGGTGGTATTTTAGGGGGGATTTCCAGTGGTCAGGATATCGTTGCCAGTATCGCGCTAAAGCCGACTTCCAGTTTGCATTTGCCGGGACGTAGTATTAATCGGCAAGGAGAGGCGGTTGAAGTGGTGACTAAAGGTCGTCATGATCCTTGCGTAGGGATTCGTGCGACACCGATTGCAGAGGCGATGATGGCTATCGTTTTAATGGATCATTTGTTACGCCATAGAGCGCAAAATGCTGATGTGCAGTCGAGTTTGCCGGTATTGCGTTAATTTTATTGAGTGAAAGCTAAAATCCCTTACTGGCGTTTATCCGGTTTTTATTTTTTTTATTTTGCAACGCTGGGTGGTTTTGTACCTTACTGGAGTTTGTATCTTAAAAATGATGGCTTTAGTGCGGCGCAAATCGGTGAGTTAACGGCCTTATTGGTGGGTACAAAAGTGATTGCGCCCAACCTATGGGGCTGGATTGCTGATCATACCGGTAAAAGCCTGAGGCTGATCCGTATTGCCTCTTTTTTTGCCATGCTTTTGTTTGCAGGTTTTTTGTACCAGAAATCCTTTCAGTGGTATGCCTTAGTGACAGTAGGCTTTAGCTTTTTCTGGAATGCGGCCTTACCACAGTTTGAAGCGGCAACATTACATCACCTAAAAGACCAGCCACATCGATATAGTCATATACGCCTATGGGGGTCTATAGGCTTTATAGGGACAGTATCTGGGGTAGGGTATTTGCTGGACTTGTATCCCATTGATTTATTGCCCTGGTTAATCGTTGGGTTGCTGGGGAGTATCTGGTTGATTTCCTTGCTGACACCGGAAGTGTCAAGTGCCAGAGCAAGTCAGGCGGCTGTCGGGGTCTGGCAAATTGTCAGGCAGCCTGAAGTGATTGCCTTTTTTTTGGTGTATCTGTTATTGCAGGCTGCGCATGGGCCGTATTATGCCTTTTTTTCCATTTATTTAAAGCAATATGATTACTCGACGACCATGATAGGCATGCTCTGGTCACTTGGAGCCGGCGCGGAAATTATTGTGTTTATTTTGATGCGTAAACTGCTAAAGTATGTCTCGTTGCGCAGAATTTTATTAGTCAGTAGTTTATTATCTGTTTTGCGCTGGTTAATGATTGCCTGTTATGCGCAGGATATGACTTTGTTACTTTGCGCTCAGATATTACATGCGGCTACTTTTGGGGCTGCCCATGTCGCGGCAATACATTTGGTGCAAAACTATTTTGGTCATCACCATCAAGGCAAGGGGCAGGCACTTTATAGTAGTCTTAGTTTTGGCCTGGGAGGAATGCTGGGAGGCTTATACAGTGGTTATGCATGGGATGTTTATGGGGGGCAGTTAGTCTACGCTTTTGCAGCACTATTAAGTGCCTTGGCCTATATCATTGCAGTGATCTGGGTGGGGAAAGGTAAGGCTTATTGTCATGATGCGCTTTAAAATATAAAAGGAAAAAATCAGTGTTTGAGTTAATGCAGCAAGGGGGATTATTGATGATTCCCATTTTACTTTGTTCAATTATGGCCATGGCTATTATTTGTGAGCGATTCTGGACCTTGCGTAAAAATAAAATTTTACCGCCCAAAATGGTGTCACAAGTCTGGAAACTTGCGAAGTCCCATAAGGTGGATGTCAAGGTATTAAAGCACCTAAAAGAGAGCTCGCCACTAGGGACTATTTTGGCAGCAGGTTTAATGAACCGTGATTTAGGCCGGGAGGTCATGAAGGAATCAATTGCGGAATCAGGACGGCAAGTCACGCATAAGCTGGAGCGCTATTTAAATACTCTGGGGACTATTGCAAATATTACGCCTTTATTGGGTTTGCTTGGGACTGTTGTCGGTATGATTAAAGTGTTTGCTGCGATCGTTAGCCATGGTGTAGGAGACCCAGCCGTATTGGCTGGAGGTATTTCCGAGGCACTGATAACCACTGCTACTGGATTGACAGTCGCGATTCCTTGCGTTGTTTTTCATCGCTATTTCGATGGCCTGGTGGATGCTTATGTGTTGAATATGGAAGAAGAGTCTTTAAAATTAATCGCTGTGATTCATGGCGCTCGTGAAGAATTATAATGAATTTTCGCAATAAGAAACACAAGCCCCTAGAGATCTCTTTGACACCCATGATAGATGTGGTATTTTTATTACTTATCTTCTTTATGGTGACCACGACCTTTAGTAAAGAAACGATGATAAAAGTCCAATTACCCCAAGCTAATGGACAAGAGGCGGAGAGGACTAATGAGCAGGTACTGGCGGTGACAATTGATAAGTCAGGGCAGTACTTCATTAATGATAAGGCCTTAAATGAGCGTAGTGTTGAAGCTTTAAAAAAAGAACTGAATACCTTTAGTGCGAATAAAAATATACCCCTTATTATCAATGCTGATGCAAGTGCACCTGTGCAATCAGCGATTAAGGTATTAGATGTCGCTGCTGGCATAGGCTTTAAGAATATAACCTTTGCAACTCAAAAAGAATAATGATGAAAAAATTAATCGCTAAGTTTTTAAATGAGGTCTGGTATAAAGACCATTTTGTCGGTACCTGGCTAGCGCCTTTTGCATTTATTTTTATCGATGTGGTCAAGTTTAGACGCTGGATGTATAAAAAAGGTTATAAACCTGTCGAAAAACTACCGGTTCCGGTTATTATCGTCGGTAATATAACGCTGGGAGGAACAGGAAAAACCCCATTGGTAATTTATATAGCGCAGCACTTAAAAGAACAAGGCTTTAAACCGGGTATTATTAGCCGGGGGTATGGAGGGCAATCTGAAACATGGCCTTTAAGAGTGACAACTGAGAGTGATGCGCTGCAGGTAGGTGATGAGCCATTGTTAATTGCACGGCAGGTTGATTGCCCGGTTGCAGTAGGCCCTGTTAGAGCGGATGCAGCCAGACTGTTGCTTGAAAATGAGGCGTGTGATGTGATTATTTCAGATGATGGTTTGCAGCATTATGCATTGCACCGTGATATTGAAATAGTGGTTATTGATGGTGTGCGCCGTTTTGGGAATAATTATTATTTGCCTTCTGGGCCACTGCGTGAACCACAGGAGCGGATTCAGGAGGTTGATTTTGTTATCTGCAATGGCGGGGAGGCGGAAGACAATGAGATTCCGATGCAATTGGAGGGGGCTTATGCCGTCAATATGCAGACTCAGGAGCGTAAGGCTTTAATAGAGTTTAAAGGCTTAAAATGCCATGCAATGGCTGGGATAGGTAATCCACAACGCTTTTTTGATTTATTAAAGCAATACGGCCTGGATTGCGAGGCGCATGCTTTTCCTGATCATTATGCTTATGCTGAAAAAGATATACGTTATAAGGGGGCAGAGGCGGTGCTTATGACTGAAAAAGATGCCGTTAAATGCCGTAACTTTGCATCTGAGCAGCACTGGTTTGTCCCTGTCGAGGCTAAACTGAAGGGGCAGTTTATGGATGATTTAATGGCTTTGTTGCGTACTAAGGCTATAAATCAAGTTATGTAGAGCAACCTGGCTTTTGGTGGATACGCTGTCGCTTATCCACTAAAGCCTGCTCCCCTGATGGGTTTTAGTTACAAGACTTAATCGCAATGTCCTGAGTAAGATAATCTTGATATTCATCAAAACTATCAATAACAGCAACCCCTCTGATTAACTCTTGATGAGCAATGTTGCGCAGTGATAAATCTGCTTTGCTAACACACAGGTTAAGGTGGGCAAAGGTTCTTTTTATGAGACACTCTTTCAGGTATTCCTGTTTGGCAGCATAGACGGCATCCTCTTTTAGGATAAGGGTGTCGCCCGAATGGGTTGATTGTAAAAATGATTGCTGAATAGGAAAGTTATCAATGATATGTAGCATAAGCGCACCTGTGTTCTTTTATATGTGAGAGAATTACATTAACTAGTCTTTGTAAGTATATAAATTACAAGGGCTTTAGCTGTATAATAATACACTTTAAAGGGATTGCCAAATAGTTTGTTTAAATTTCATGTAATTTATGAAGTGTTACATGGTAACTTATTGAAAATACTAATATTACGAGATGATGTGTGAATAAAGAAAATGTTTTAGACCGCTTGCAGCAATACTGGTTATTAGCTCGGTTTGATAAACCGATTGGTATTTTGATTTTATTATGGCCCGCTTTATGGGCGCTTTGGGTTGCAAGTGCCGGGCAACCAGATATGCTAGTGCTGATAGTGATTTGTAGCGGTGTCGTACTGATGCGGGCAGCGGGCTGTGTTATTAATGATTATGCTGACCGGGATTTTGATCCACATGTAGAACGTACTAAGTTAAGACCTATTGCGGCAGGTAAGGTAACACCAAAAGAAGCTTTAGTCGTGTTTGCTGTATTATGTTTAACGGCATTTGCATTGGTGCTATTACTCAATCAATACACCATAATGTTGTCTTTTGGTGGCGCTTTTCTGGCGGCAAGCTACCCGTTTATGAAGCGTTACACTCAGTTGCCTCAGGCTTATTTAGGGATTGCCTTTGGTTGGGCGGTGCCAATGTCCTTTGCGGCACAAAGCAATGAGATTCCTGCGGTTGCCTGGGTGATGTACCTTGCGGTTGTGCTTTGGGCATTGGTTTATGACACGATGTATGCGATGGTTGATAAAGAAGATGATCTAAAAATCGGGGTGAAATCAACAGCCATTTTATTTGGTGATAAAGATCGTGAAATTATGGCCGTCTTGCAAATAATCATTCTGTTATTAATGGTACAGCTAGGGCGGTTACAGGAGCTTTCATGGATATATTATGGCTTTTTGGCCTGTGCCAGTGGTTTTTTTATTTATCAACAAAAACTGATTTTTTACCGGGATAAAGCAGATTGCTTTAAAGCTTTTTTGAATAGTAATTATTTTGGATTAACTGTCTTTATCGGTTTTGTTTTGGAGTTTGCTGTTTAGCAATGAGCTTATGAGTGAAAAAAATAAATGGGTGCTTTATCATGCCCACTGTATGGATGGCTATGCAGCAGCCTGGGCAGTATGGAAAGCATTGGGTAATTCTGCCTGCTATAAGGCTGTTCAGCATCATGAGCCGATGCCTAAAGTGCCCAATGATATTGAGCTGTATATTGTGGACTTTTGTTACCCGATTGAGGATTTGGTTTCGGTGGCTGAACGGGTGAGTAAAGTGGTGGTTTTAGATCACCACATCAGTGCGCAAAAAGATTTAGAGGCCTACTTGAAGCATTCGGCACTACCTGATAACCTGCAAATAGAATTTATTCAAAGTCAGAGCGGCTGTATTATTGCATGGCATTATTTTCATGCCGATGCAGAAGCCCCTGTCTTGTTGCAGCATATAGAGGATCATGATTTATGGCGACATAAATTAGCTAAAACGGAAGCGATTTGTAAGGCCTTATATTTACGTTTGCCTATCCATTTTTCTGCCTTTGAAAAAATAAAGCTACACACTTTACGCCAGGAAGGCGCGGTGCTACTTAAGCAGCAGCAGTTTAATGTGCGCAGATTATTAAAGACCCGGCATGCTGTCAGGCTTAATGATTTAGAAGGGTTGGCTGTTAATGCCCCGGCTGTTTTTAGTAGTGATTTAGGGCATGAGCTGGCTAAAATTTCGGGCACCTTTGGTTTGACCTATCACTATCATGGGAAGCATCAGTGTTATGAGTGTGCACTACGTTCGGTTGGTGAGTTTGATGTCTCTGTGTTGGCTAAAAAATTTGGCGGTGGCGGGCATAAAAATGCAGCGGGGTTTAGGGTGGATCAGGCTACTTTTTTGAGTTTTCTTTGCGGAGCCTGACTCACTTACGGGGTATGATAAATAATACGTTTCTTATGGCTCTAGTAAAGAAAGTAGGGTGGGCAGTTTTTTTTGCCCACCATCAAGGCTGAACCATGATGGGCAGAAAAGATTGTCCACCCTACAAGTGATAAACTGTCCCATGTGCAGAGTCAGCACCTTGGAAGACATCAAAAGTCTACTGCTACGTGGCTGACTACGTAGCGATGTTTGCCTGATTTTTCCGGTGGAATGCTATGCACTTTGTTGATATTAATATTAATATTTCCCATGCGTTGCTGGAGTTGGGCAATGATTTTCTGTTGATCTTCTTCTTGCCACAAAGCATTAGGTACTAACTGTACTTCCAGCTCATTTTTAGAGTGTTGAATGATTTTAAAGGATTCGACACCTTTGATGGCGCGTAAAACGTAGATGACGGCAAGTGCATGCAGAATAGTGCCGTCTTGCTTGATGATAAAATCAGTTGAACGGCCAATGACCTCGCCAAGTACATGTAGCCCCCGGCCAGCCTGGCACGTTTCGTCCGTTTTCTTGATCATATCCCCCGTACGGTAGCGGATAAAGGGTTGCGCCTCTGAACAGAGTCCTGTTATAACGGCTTCACCCGTTTCTCCAGCTTGTACGGGCTGAGCATTATTATCAAGTATTTCAAGAATATGGCTTTCACTCATCAGTAGCATTTGTCCGCTAGGTGTTTCATGGGCGGTAAAGCCTATATCACGACTGCCGAATTCATTGGCGACGGGGACTTGAAAGGTCTCTTGAATAAGTTTTCGCTGATCAGGGTATAGCGGTTCACCGGTTGTAAAAACAACTTTTAGGCTAGGGATATTGATTGACTGCCCAGAATTTTGCGCAAATTTTGCTAGCAGGGCAAGGCTACTGGCATAGCCGTATAAGCATTTAGGCTGGTATTTGCGGATGGTTTGCAAATATGCCTGCATTGTAGCCGCAGACATATCGAAAGCATTCAATAGTACCTGGTTCATTATGCCATCACGAATCTGCTTTATTTTGTCGGTTTTATCAAGCTCTACCGGCGCACCCCATAGATAAACTTCTTTGTCACCCAGGTCAACTCCCCACCAGCGTCGTGCTCGTATCCTGCCAGCTGCATCAGAAGCCTGGCGCCATTTTCCAAAATGGAAATTTAATGGCGTACCACTGGAACCCCCGGTTGTATATGAGTATGCGCCTCCTGGTACGCCTGTCCATGTCATCTCCTCGCCATGTATTTGAGCATCTTGCTTGCTCATGGTTGGAATCCGGGTTAAATCATCGAGTGTTAACAGCTTGTCGCTAGATAAATCCAGCTGGGCTGCCAGAATTCGCTGCTTGTGCCAAGGGCAGTGTTCAATGGCTAATTGCAACAACTGGTTTAATTTTTGACGTTGTAATAATTCGACATCAGTTCTGTTAAACCATTGGGATTTTTCCAGCTCATTTACATACTGAATAGTGGGGCGTTTGAGCAGTTTTTCATGCAGTGGAAAAGCTATATTTTTAACTAACGGAGAGTACATTGTATTATTTATGGATATTGACTATTTCACTTTTTACTACTTTAATTGCTCTTAAGCATTGACCCTTATCAGTCGCATATTGAATGTGGCTTTCACCGACACTACAGTAATCAGCACCATGAACTAAAATGTGCTCAATTTGTTCACAGCTAATACCCGAATAAATGGCTTCCCGGTATTGATACTTAGTCGGTTTTATACCATAAAAACCCACAATAAGTGTATCGTAATCAATATTGCCGTTTATATAGGCGGTCAATTCTATGGCAAGATTACGAATAAACCTGGCTTTTCTATTGGTCAGAGTTAACCCTATTCTGCAGGTTTTTCCTTTACTCCACATGCGGGTTACTTTTAAATCGACTCTGGTTGGATCTTCCGCATTCTCTGAATCCACACTGTTTATAAATTCCCAGCTTGAGTTATCCTTCAGTAATACACGTATGCCATCATCTGTTGTTGCATAAATATCTTTAGCCTGGATATTTTGGGTGAAAGTCAGTAAAAACAGTAGGCTCAATAAATAACCAGTTTGCATAAATAATTCCTTATTAAGGTGGTGATAAAACTGAAGGTGGGTTTACTCAGTATTATATTATTTGAGGTGTGGTGTTCAGGTCGTGTAGGTAGCAGCTAGTACATTTATTGTAAGCAATATACGCATTATGTCAATGCTCGGGGTCATTGAGCTTGGCAATGGTTTGTGATTGAAAATTTTGAATAGCCAAGGCTAGTACCGATGCAACCGCAGATTGCTCAAATTGGGTATTAGGTGGTAATCCAGATTGAGAGGCATAAAACAGGGTCATAGGTTTTCTTGCGCTGACCAGTAGTCTCATTGATTCGCTGAACTGGTGATTGATGGGATCTTTGATAAATTCATCATTGTAAAGTAAGGCATAGGCAACAAGGATTGAATCTTCTTTATTCTTGAGTACAAACACAGGTATATCTGAGTCACCCGCTAAGCTTAGGCGTTCGCTTTTTTCTAGGTTATGACCATAGGATAAGGCAAGTTCTGGGTGATGATAGAGGCGTTTGTGATCATACGCACGGGCAGTAAATAAGCGGGCTGTATTATACTTTTCATCTTGATAGTTACGCTCAAACCAGTCTACGCTACCAAAAATATCCATACCCCATTGAGTGTTTCGTTTTGCTGGAGTCGAGCTGAAATTATTGAGTGTCACAGCGATATTATGGACGGATTTTCCATCATTAATCGTGGTATTAATATAGCTGTGAATCGTCGTCGGAATAAGCGCCAGTGTCAATAAAATGCTGACTGGGATTGCGTAGCGGGTGGATAGCATATGTTTATTCTTCTATGGGATCCTGGCCTAGCCAGAAAATAACGGGTAAAGCGACAACAAAAGTTAATAGTCCAGAAATTTCATGAGCAGCAGTGGCTAAAACATCAATGCCAAACCATTGCACTAGCATCGTCAGCATAAATACCCTGATGACATTGACACCAATGGCGAGTGGAATGGCAATGCTTAAAACGGCGATTCTGCGTAGCGCACTGGTAGATAAATAAGCGGTGAGTATGGCGATAGTGATTGTGGCGTAGAGTGTGGAAAAACCACTGCATGCATCAGCAACGCGTAGTGAGCCATTGGTTACCTGGATTAATGTTCCTGATGTAAAGTTGGGGACATCAAAAAAATGTAGCAGCCAAGCAGTACCGTCAGTCGCAATATGGCGCAGTGAAAGGTGGATTGATTCAGTAAAGGCCAGTGGAATGGGCAATGTGAAAAGAAGCATGGAGAGTGGAAAGAGAATGGTTTTTGTGCGCTCGCTGCCTAAAAATAATAAAGAGAATCCGGGAAGGGATAAAAAGAATGCGAGTGCTGACAGTAATTGTGTGTGCATTCCAGCATCTAGCATGTGTAGAAACAGGGCGGGGATCAGTATTGCGAAACCCCAGGGTGTTGTGCTTTTTGCTAGCTGCTTGTTTTTCTTTAATTCTCCCCAGATGAGATATATCACAACGCATGCAATAAGAATGCCGTGACCATTGTGCCATACCCCCATTGTCCAGCGGTCAAAAAGCCAGGCCATAGTGGGAGCAAACACTAATAAGAGTAAAGAGCAGACCAGCCAAATGCATGCTTGGTTTGTAGGCTCCAGGTTGGTCGTGTTATTTTGACGATGGTTTTCCATGAATTTAAAAGATATTTGGTTTTTACTATAGCCCTATTTGGTATATCTAATGTTTATGCCATTCTTTAGCATAGGGTTCTCTGGGCTAGGTCACAGCCCCATATAGCCCAACATATTTAGCTCCGTTATCTAGCATTGAAAAGGCAAAAACTATATTTAAAGTTGACTCATAATAGCGATTAGTTTTATTTATGTCAATCATTGATGTGGCTGTTTGCTAATGCCTATTAGCTATGCTATTTATGCTCTGGATTGATGAGGGAAATATAAACAATCATAAAAAATAATAGCGATATTATTGCCTGGTCAAATGGGCTATCTATGATGCCCACAATAAAAAAACCAGTTAATGAGCTAAGCGTAATAGCCGCATAATAATCCTGTTTTAGTAATTGTTGACAGAGATAAATGACGCTGTAAAACAAGATTAACATAAATGATATTAGCCCCAGCCAGCCTTGATCAAAAAGGATTTGTACCCATAGGTTTTCAGCACGCCAAGGGATATGATCATCGGATGTAAAGAACCAGTGATCCATGCCTTTTGAGAAGCTTCCATTTTGTATTAAACTTTCTTTATTAGCTGAATTTAAAGCAATGTTTTTTATCTCAATGCTGCTATCAGGCTGCTTGTTGCGCAATATCAGTTTTATGGGGCGAAAGTTGCTACTCAGGTTTTGTGTATTGATAGTGCGTGTGAAATGTTGCCAGTCAGCTTGTTTCTGTTCGGGTATCAGTTCGGTTTCCTGACAGTTAAAAGAGTGTTGAATGGCTTTTTCACAGATTGAGATGCTCAAGCGACTGTGCGCAGAATTCATTCGATAATCAAGACTTAGATTATAGCGAGTATTCGCTGTTATCTTAATTATTTGTTCTATATATAACGGCCGTCCTGCCCCGAGTTGTAGGTAACTATCATTTTTTTCCTGATGTAAAAGGAAAGTTGCGGGTATTTGATCGCTAAAGTGATTCCATAGATAGGTTCTTGGGAATGAGCCTAACCCCATGCCAAATAAGGAGGTAAAGATACCTGAATCCATCATGGCGATGGCACCTAGCCAATGATCAGTGCGGGTATCTGCCGCCTGATGAGCCTGACTAAAACGGTGCTGAATAAATGAACCTTTTAAAACCGGAGTGGCAATGATGGCTGTGAGTAGCAAAAATGACGGTAGCCACAATAACTTTTTCCAGTGGCTGGTTATTTGTTGTCGATAGCAGATAAATAGTCCGCTTATTAGTATCAATAGTGTAAAAACAAAAGCAATATAGCTGCCTCTGGAGTAGGTGACTAGAAGGGTGTAAAGGCTGATAGCAAATAGCAGTGGGATAAATAACGTACGCAGCAAGATGTTTTTTGACTGTATTAATAAAAGGCTGATAAACGGTATGCTTAACAAAAGATAGGCATCTAAGGGAGCACCGCCTGTATGCATGCTATAAAAAGTCGATGTAATGCGGAAATCGCTAGAAAAATCAAATAAGCCAGTAAAGATAGTCCGCTCCCAAAGACTACAAAATACGCTTAGCGTCAAACCCGTTAAAATACCGTAAGTGAAATATGTTTTGATGTCTTTATGGGAATATTGCTGATAGGCGAGTAGAGGTAGAAATAAGTTTGCCCAGATCAAGCCTTTAGCAACTCTAAGAGCATTATATTGACTGTAATAATTAGTAAATGCATTGATATCTAATGCTTGCCAAGGAAATAAACCTTGTAACAGGCTGATAATGTAAAGCAAAGTATAAAGGGCGAAGAGAAAAAGAACGCCTGGTTTGATGATTTTTAAAGGTGAATTCCATCTTCCATACCATAAACTTAGGGCAAAGCTTAATAATACAAAGTAATCAAATTCTGAAAAAAACAGTCGGCCAGTCCAGGGGGAGAAATCCAGAATGGGTAATGCAGCGGGTATAACAATGAGCCATGCGAAGGAATATTTACGCAGTATGCTGGCATACAATAAAAGCATTCCTATCAAACCTATGGAGCTACCCGGATAATCCAGTGCTTTCCATAAGAGACCGGCAATAATGACTATGGCGCAGCTTTTGGCTAAAGGGCTGCTGGTTTGCCTGTCTAGGGCAGGGGAGTGCTTGCTATTTAAGTGAGTTGGCAATGCTG
>DAOVWV010000321.1 GCA_030636485.1 Methyloprofundus sp. | reverse complement strand
TTTATAAAATCCATTTAGCCCTCTAATAATTTATCTCGTACATATTCAATTCTAGCTTTGACTTTAGGCTTACTATTTGAACCATCAGACGTTGTATGTTGCTTAAATTCATCACTAAATAACCAATCAACATTGGAAGGTTTTACACCGGGGTTTTCTTGCAACGCCAATGCAGCACCAACAGCAATCGCTTCAAACCTTACTCTAGGCGTTGTTTTTGCTTTTTCTGTTTTTGTGAACCCATGAGGAAAATACTGCGCTACAAAGCTAAGCATTGCTTCAAATTCAGCATTCATGCGAGTAATCTCTCTATCGCCAATAGCCTTTTGTGACTCCATATATTCATTTAGAAAATCGCGTACGGAATGTCCAAAGTGCTGATAGTTTTCGTAATATGCAAAAAAACGTAAGGTAAATTCTTTGCGTTCATCACGTTTTTCAACAGATTCTGATAACGGAGCCAATGTTTTAAATTTTTCTAAGGCAGAGCAAGGTGTAATGACCTCAGTATATAGAGTTGTGCTTCCTAACTCAGAACCTTTACGTACCTCCATATCTTTAAGAATATCACTCCCTGTATTGATGCGCTCAAATAAGTCTCTCCTGGTATCTTCGGTACATTGTGAGCTTAATTCAATAATTCGTAGAGGAAGGCGCTTAAATCTTCGTTGTCTGGAAATGGGTAAATCATTAAATTGAAAACCATTAAGGTTTGTTAGAAGCTTTAAGTCAGTTAATATCAAACCTTTTTTAAGAAATGCATGTAGAGTACGAATACGTTGGGATCCATCAACTATTTCAGTACGAGCATCAAATTCTGGGTCATCGGATGATATATCGGCAATAAAAATATAAGGAATCGGTAAGCCCATTAATAAAGATTCAATTAATTTTGATTGCCGTTTTTCAGACCATGTAAACTCCCTTTGATAATCAGGTACAAATAATTCATTGCTTTCATCCTCTAACCCATCTGAATATTTCTGAACAGCTAACTCAGTTGTATATTCTTTTGTTTGAAAATCGACATCTTTTTGATGCAATCTTATCTGGTGCTCTCCTTCCGTTTTTAGTGTTTCTATTTTTACAAGTATTCGAGACCGCTCTTGATTTTCAGCTGTGCGCAATTGTTCTTTTAAGTGAGAAATATGTATTTTAGTTTGTGTCATTATCCTAAGTGTATAGCGTAGTCAGTGGTTAAGAAAAAGGCGGAATGTATATCATTGCAGACATTTAAAGGCAGTTTCTTAAGGCTCTTTAATAGACTATTCATTTTCCGTAGATTGCATCATCAAGCTGTACGAGTGGGCAAAAAATCCTGCCCACTCGTACAGCTAAGTTATGGTTAGCGCAACAACAGCAATGGCTTCTTAGTATTCAGCAGCATTTTTACCGTAAAACTACCCAGTAACATTTCGCGCAATCGGGTATGACTAAAGGCTCCCATAATGGTTAAATCTATCGCGTGTTTTTCCTGATAGGCGCATAGCTCTTCATCTGCCTTGCCTGATAGCGATGTGGTAATGAGTGTAATATCAGAGGTTTTAAGCTTTGCACTGGCTTGCTGTAGCAGGCTTTCTGCATTCGCTGTATTTTTATTAACACACACTAAATGGCAGGTTAGACCTTTATAGAGTGGGCTTTCTGCGACCATCTCAACTGCTTTTTCAGCGGCTTCGCTGCCATCATAGGCAATCATAATGTGCTGTGGCACTTTAAATGCGCCGTTGACAATTAAAATGGGGCGATGCAAGGAGCGAATAACCGTTTCCAGTTTTGCGCCTATTTTATTGTTTTGTTCGTCGTGCACCTGACCTCGAACACCGAGAACTAACACGCGTATGCTATCTTCTAGTTCAATTAACGATTCAATGAGTCCACCATGACGCTTACTACAGGTTGGCTCAGGTATTCCCGCTTTTACGACGTGATCTTTTGCCGCCTGTAATAATAACTTGCCTTTTTGCAATTTGAGCTTACTTTGCTGTTGCTCCAGTCCACTGATTTCTTCTAGCAAATGTTCCTGACTACCCAAACCGATATTTCCAGATAAATCAGCAGTGACAGCTGTTTCATGATGGTGATCAATCGTGTGCAATAATTTTAACGGAGCATCGACGCGCTTAGAAATCCAGACGGCATAATCGCAAACTGCTTCAGTGAGCATAGCGCCATCGATACAGGCGAGAACGTTAGCTTGTTGTGTTTTCATTAGTGACCTCCCATGACTTTTTCAATTTCTTCGGGGTTATCATGTACACCGAACCGATCCACAATGGTGGCACTGGCTTCATTTAGGCCAAGAAGTTCGACATCCGCACCTTCGCGGCGGAATTTGATAACCACTTTATCCAGCGCATCTACGGCGGATAGATCCCAAAAATGGGCGTGAGTGAGGTCAATAATGACTTTATCGACCACCTCTTTAAAATCAAAATTAGTGCTAAATTTATCGGCTGAGTTAAAAAACACCTGACCATGAACGATATAAGTGCGGGTTTCGCCATCATCCGATAAGGCCGTTTCAAAATACATAAAATGGGCGATTTTATTAGCGAAGAACAATGAGGCTAATAATACCCCGACAAACACACCATAAGCCAGGTTATGCGTCCAGACGACGACGGTAACGGTCATGATCATCACCACATTTGCAGACAGCGGGTGTGATTTTAAATGGATAATGGAATCCCAGCTAAAGGTTCCGATTGAGACCATAATCATCACGGACACTAAGGCGGCCATGGGAATATAAGACAGCCATTCATTCAGGAACACCACCATTATCAATAAGAATACTCCGGCAACCAAGGTCGATAAACGCCCACGGCCACCTGATTTGATATTAATCACCGATTGACCGATCATCGCACAGCCTGCCATTCCTCCTAATAAACCTGCACCAATATTGGCGATACCCTGACCTTTACATTCGCGGTTTTTATCACTGGTGGTATCGGTTAAATCATCAACAATAGTCGCCGTCATTAAGGACTCTAACATACCTACCACAGCGAGAGCGGCAGAATAAGGGAAGATAATTTGCAGGGTTTCAAAAGTTAAGGGGACTTCGGGCCATAAAAAAATGGGTAGCGTATCAGGTAATTCACCCATATCTCCCACGGTGCGAATATCTAGGCCTAGGTAGATTGAAACACCTGTCAGGCCAATAATGCAGACTAAAGGGGAGGGGATGGCTTTACCAATAAAAGGAATATAGGGAAATAAATAAATAATACCCAGTCCTGCG
>DAOVWV010000274.1 GCA_030636485.1 Methyloprofundus sp. | reverse complement strand
GTTTTTACGCAGCAAAAAGACCAATCCCTGTATTTACCTGGCATTGCACAGGCAAGAAATCCCCGGCTACTTAAGTCACTAAAACAGGATTTAATGCAGCGTGGGGTGAAGATTATAGAGCACTGCGACATACAAAATGTCACCCTGAAAAATAATCATATCACTGCAATAGCCAGTAAAACGGAAGAGTTTGCCGTTAACCAACTGGTTATTACGGCGGGTGCCTGGACAGCAAATTTATGGGTGCAATTATTAGGGCTGCACGCTAAAAACCAGCCTGACATTTTTCCCGTCAAAGGCGAAATGATTATCCTTGATGCACCACTGAATACGCTGGATACCATGGTGCTGGAAAATGACCGTTATTTAATTCCACGCCGTGATGGCAAAATATTATGTGGCAGTACCGTTGAGACTGCCGGTTTTGGAAAAGCAACATCAGAGCAGGCGAAACAATCATTGGCGGCCTTTGCCCGAGCATTATTACCCGCCCTGGAATCTGCCCCGATTATTCATCATTGGGCTGGCTTGCGTCCAGGTACTCCACAGGGTATCCCTTATATCGATAAACACCCGGAAATAAATAATCTGGCCATCAGTGCAGGGCATTTTAGAAATGGTTTTGCCATGGGGCCTGCATCTGCCCAGTTGCTGTATGAAATAATTACCCAGCAGCCAACAACCTTAGATGCGACAGCGTATCAATTATCCGCCAAACATTAAAGCCTAAGCTTATGAATTATTACCCTCTTGTGAAGCCCTTACTTTTTAAACTCGATGCTGAGCGCGCTCATTACCTGACTTTAAAATTGCTCAAACTCTCTCATAGCTGTGGCCTGGATGCGCTGCTTAATCCTAAAATGATCGCTAAGCCGGTGACCGTGATGGGTTTAAACTTTGATAACCCGGTTGGACTGGCGGCAGGTCTGGATAAAAATGGCGACTATATAGATGCTCTGGCGGGCTTAGGCTTTGGTTCTATTGAGATCGGTACCATTACCCCGCGTCCCCAGCCCGGCAACCCTAAACCACGGTTGTTTAGATTACCCGAGCATCAGGCGATTATTAATCGTATGGGCTTTAATAATCAAGGCATTGATTACTTATTACAGCAGGTAGAAAAAAGCCAGTATAAAGGTATTTTAGGGATCAATATCGGCAAAAATTTTGATACGCCGATAGAAAAGGCCAGCGAGGATTATTTAATCTGTTTGCGTAAAGCCTATCTAGCTGCCAGTTATATAACCATCAATATTTCTTCCCCGAATACTAAAAACCTACGCCAATTACAGCAAGGTGATGAAATCAGGAAACTGCTTGCCGCACTTAAGGAAGAGCAACAGCGGCTACAGGCGCAACATGATAAATACACGCCTATTGTAGTGAAAATAGCACCTGACCTAAATGATGAGGAAATCCGTCATATAGCAGGGTTGTTAACGCAATTTTCTATTGATGGGGTGATTGCAACCAATACGACAATAGAGCGTAGCGCAGTACAGGGACACCCTCTTGCTGATGAAACAGGTGGCTTAAGTGGTACCCCGGTGAAGCAACAATCAACATATGTGGTCACACGGCTGGCGGATGAATTACAGGGCAATGTTCCCATTATTGCAGCGGGTGGCATTATGAACCATACCGATGCGCAGGAGAAGCTAGAGGCCGGTGCAAGTCTGGTGCAAGTCTATAGTGGCCTGATTTACCAGGGACCTAATTTAGTGCATGAGATTATGCAGGGCTGGGTAGAGTCTTGAAGTATAAGTAAGGGTGCAAAATACCACAGAGAGCGCAGAGGTTTCCCATTATGAAAACTCTGTGTCCCCTGTGGTTATTTTGGGTTTTTTATATTACTTATAATGGTAGTACATGCCATCAGCATCATAAGGGTTTTGATAATAGTCTATATTGGCACTGATTGTCTCTGCGCCTAGCTGTATTTGATGAAAAGTCACGTTCATTGATTCATCAATCATAACTGGCAGAGCGAGCATGATTCTAGCCTGTTTAGCATTTCCACTCAGTTCTTCAACCGTTGCAACGCGCCAATACCAACCATTGATATCCGTTGGGTGCTGATACCGTTCTAGTGTGACCCGGTAGCTTTGACCATTCACATAAATACTCGGGATATTGATCGCATAATTTTCCGCGATATTAACCGAGGGGATTTTCTCACCATTAAAACCACAAGCATCTTGATTCGCATAAATAACTTGAAATATATCAGTCACTGTTTCAGATGCGAGTGGGCTTAAACAGTTATTATTTAGACTAGGCTCCCAGCGGTTAGGCATCCATAAGTTTGTTAATTGCAAAAGCTCTGCTGGAATATTGCCCGTAAAATAGTTATTACTCAAGTCTAGTGTGCTTAATTGAGTGAGGGAGCTTATTTCTGTTGGGATCATGCCGCTTAGCATATTATAACTAAGATTAAGTGTTGCTAGTTCAGCAGCACTAGACAATTCGCTTGGAATAGTGCTCGTTAACATGTTATTTCTAAGGTCTAAGCGAGTTAATAACTGCAATTGGCCTAACTCAGGTGGAATAGCCCCCGTCAGTTGGTTATCATTCAGCTTCAGGAAGGTTAACTGTTCCAGTTGACCAAATTCAGCTGGAATTACTCCGCTTAATTGGTTGTTCGCCAGCACCAAGTTTTTTAGCATCTGAAGTTTTCCTAACTCAGCGGGAATATGACCGCTTAGCTGGTTATTATGCAATTGAAAATAAGTAAGCTTTGAAAGATTACCCAGTTCTGCAGGTATGCTTCCCGTTAACTGATTAGAGCTGGCATTCAATAATGTTAACTGATCTAAATTACCTAGCTCGGCAGGAATACTAAATGTCAATTGATTTGATTATAGACTTACATAATCCAATGAACTTAGTTGTCCCCATTGAGCAGGAATGCTACCGGTCAATTGGTTTCGACCCAATGATAGTCGATGTAAGGCTTTTAGCTGAGCTAATTCTGGGGGTAACAATCCGCTTAATAAATTGTCTCCCAGAGCCAAAGTCTGTAAACGTGTTAATTGCTGTAGTTCAGTGGGAATAGAGCCCGTTAATTGATTATTATAAATTTCAAGAGACCAGAGCTGAGATAACTGGCCTAATTCGGGTGGAATATCACCACTGAATTGATTGCTTCCCAGATACAGTTTGCTTAACTGTGAAAGCTGCCCTATTTCTGGCGGAATGCTACCTGTCAGCATATTTCCACCAAGTGCCAATACTTGTAATTGTGTCAATAATCAAATCTCAGCAGGAAGCTGACCTGTTAAATTATTTTGTGGTAGCTGAACAGCCAGTATGCTGTTGTTATGGCAGCTTACACCAAACCACTCACACTCTGTTCCAGCTTCACCCAGCCAGCCTTCATTATAATACCAGTTATCCCCGTCAGTGGCTTGATAAAGCGCGATTAATGCTGAACGTTCAGAGTCAGAAATCACAGGCTGTTGCTGGGCACAGGCATCATCCAGACTATTATAGGAATCAATCAGTGAGTCAAATACTTGCTGAGTTTCTGGTGTTGGAATGGTCAGGCAATTATTGAATAAAGTAAGGGATCTTAAACCAAAGACTGGTTTTTCTAATTGCGTCAGTGCCGTAGGAATATCGCCACTCAGCTGGTTATTATTGAGCTGTAGACTACGTAAAGAAGATAATTGACTCAACTCTTCTGGAATCGCG
>DAOVWV010000271.1 GCA_030636485.1 Methyloprofundus sp. | reverse complement strand
TATAAAAATTGTTTCTGATAATCAAGACAATCCCAGCACCCAAATAAAGCCTGCACGAGTCAGTCAGTGGGTCAGTGATGCTTTACCGATCATTGAAAAAATGGCTCAGCAATTGAGCGAATTAGCCAGCCTGGATCAGGCGACTATGATGCCATACTATACTGAAATCGTTGATCAATGGCACTTTACCAGCAGTGAAAGGCTTCAGCTCAAGAGTCTATTAAATAAAAGAGCTGTTTTAATTAAACATAAACCGCTGAATCTTAATGCCCTATCACAGACTTCGGCAAAAGAAGTATTACAGTGCTTACGTGAGGAAATAGAAACTCAAGCATTTGGGGGCTTTTAAGTTTGCACCGTAGCATAGGCTTTAGCCTACACAAGCCGCGACTAATGTAACTTAAAGCCCAACTCCACGGTCTCATTTTCTGGATAAACGGTGTCTTTAATGGCTCTTAATACCAGCTTCCTGTAGACTACACCCCTTTTATCCATCATTTCAATCAATTAAAGAGACAAGATGAGCTTTGCCGCCTTAAACCTATCCCCCAACATTCTTAAAGCCGTTGCCGAACAAGGCTACGAAACACCCTCGCCAATTCAGGCGCAAGCCATCCCAGCAATACTTGAAGGCCGCGATGTCATGGCCGCTGCACAAACAGGAACAGGAAAAACAGCCGGATTCACCCTGCCTTTATTAGAACTGTTATCCGATGGTGAGCACGTTAATGGAAACCAGGTACGTACCCTAATATTAACGCCCACCCGCGAACTTGCTGCCCAAATTGAAGAAAGCATTACAAATTATGGCAAGTATTTACCGCTACGATCAACCGTTGTTTTTGGCGGGGTCAAAATAAACCCGCAAATGATGCGTTTACGTAGAGGTGTGGATATTTTAGTCGCTACACCAGGACGTTTATTAGACCTGCACAACCAAAATGCTGTCAGATTCTCACAACTGGAAATCCTGGTTTTAGATGAAGCCGACCGTATGCTGGATATGGGCTTTATCCACGACATTCGCAAGATATTGGCAAAACTGCCTAAAAAACGCCAAAACCTACTGTTTTCTGCCACTTTTTCCGATGAAATTCGTCAATTAGCGAAAACCATTGTGAACAACCCCGTTGAAATTTCTGTGAGTCCACGCAATACCACCGCAGAAACGGTTAAGCAGTGTATTTATCCGGTCGATAAGAAACAGAAATCAGCCTTACTGACCCAGTTAATTAAAGACCATGAATGGCAACAGGTACTGGTTTTTACCCGTACAAAACGGGGTGCCAATCAGTTAACCCGCCATTTGGAAACAGAGGGTATTCAAGCGGCGGCGATTCATGGTAATAAAAGTCAGGGTGCTCGTACCAAAGCACTGGCTGAATTTAAAAACGGCGCTATTCGCATATTGGTCGCGACCGATATTGCAGCACGTGGGCTGGATATAGATCAACTACCTCAAGTGGTTAATTTTGATTTACCCAATGTCCCCGAGGATTATATACATCGTATCGGGCGTACAGGCCGTGCCGGAGCAACAGGCCAAGCGGTATCATTAGTCAGTGCCGATGAATTTCAGCAGTTATCTGATATAGAGAGACTGATTAAAACAGTGCTGATCCGTGAAATGGTGGAGGGTTTTGAACCTGTACACTCATTACCTGAGTCGCGTTTAGATCGCCGTCCAATAAAGCCTAAAAAACCCAAAAAGTCAAAAGTGGGGCATAGAGATGGGCAACGCTCTGGCGCGAGTAAACAAGGTAATAATCCACGGGGTAGAAATAATAGAGTACGCAGTTCGGATTAAAAGTATTAAAACACCATGAAACAGCTCGCCTTTATATTTTTTAGTCTTATTATTGCCTCATTAACGGCCTGTTCTGTTTCAAGAAGCACGGCAATATCGACTGACCAGACTATACTAGGCTGGGCAAGCCCCGAAGGGATTGCCCGCCTGGAAGAATCAAAATATAAAATTGATTTCTTTAAGCTCGCTAATCATTTTGAAAGCCAGAATAATAAGATTTTTTGCGGGCCGGCTTCTGCCGCTATTGTGTTGAACTCCTTAAGAGTACGCAAGGGTGCTATACAGCTTCCAGAGGATAAAACACTCTTAAGCCCAGCTGATTTAAAATATTTTTCCAGTAAAACATGGTCACCTTTTTTCCCACGCTATACGCAAAATAACGTCTTTCTTAAGAGCCCTAAATCCAGAGAGCAGGTGCTGGGAGAAACCCAGCTGGATCAACAGGGCGAAGTCATTATGAATAGCAAAGGTAAGCCGCAAAAAGACAGAGGCTATCAGCTGTATCAATTAGGTGGCTTATTCAAGGCGCATGGGCTAGATACGCAGATACGTGTTGTTGATCAAACCTTGAATACTGAAACCATCAAACAGGAAATCATAGCGAATTTAGGCACGGCTGATGACTATGTTGTGATTAACTATAAACGCGCGATTTTACAGCAGCCAGGCGGCGGCCATATTTCGCCACTGGGTGCCTATCATAAAGCCTCTGATTCTTTTTTAGTGATGGATGTAACACCGAATAAAGCCGATTGGGTCTGGGTAAAAGCAGAGCTTTTATTGAGTGCCATGCGCACCTTTGACACCGTGGAAAATCGTGGCTATCTGTTAATCAGCGAAGGCGTTAAATAACCGGGGTAATGCCACGATTACCCTGTAACCCTCCGGTATGTAGCGCAATAATTCGTTGCCCTGGTTTAAAAAATCCCTGGCGGATTAAATCATAAATTCCATAGAGCATTTTTCCGGTATAAACAGGCTCCAATTGAATACCATGTGCCTGTTCAAAATCCTGCATAAAATCCACTAAAACCGGCTTCACTTTGGCAAAGCCACCAAAATGGTAGTCTAAACAAATAGACCCGTTTTTATGATCATACGGCTGATTTACCAACATCTGCTGCACATCGGCCTGTAGAAAATCAGCGCCTTTTAAAGCGGCAAAGCCTAATACCCGTTTATTATCCGCAACTCGATTAATAAGCCCCGCGAAAGTCGTTGCAGTACCACACGCGACACACAAGACATCGTAATCTATCGTTAATTCATCAACGACTTCCGCAACCCCCTGTAAAGCCAGCACCATAGCCCCGCCTTCCGGCAACCAATATTCACCCTGCTGCATTCCGGGCAAAGCATTATAGGTTTTATAATCTCTTAATTGACGATAGTCACTGCGCGAAATAAACTCGACCTCCATCCCCCAGGACATCAGGTCGGATAAAGTGGGGTTTAGTTTCTTAGGCCGCTCACCGCGTATAATCCCCCGAGTCTTGATATTCAGCAATTGACCGACATACGCCAAAGCATGTAAGTGATTGGAATACGCGCCTCCCATCGAAGTGATTTTCTGGCAATCAATAGAGAGTGCATGATTTAGAATATACTTAAGTTTGCGCCATTTATTCCCCGAGATAACCGGGTGCAATAAATCATCCCGCTTTAAGTAAAGCTCTACTCCCTGCGCCTGTATAAAGGGCTCATTAATTTTATCTAATGATGAAGTGCCCAGATTCTGCTCTAGTGCAATCAGGTGTTTGTTTACCATATAACCCCTGCGTGTACTGGTGCATATTTCTAATGGCTGAATTGGAGGCTATCATTTTAATAGGGGGTAATATTAGCAGAGTAAACTTTAGCCTGCTCCCCCACGCGCCCCGTTCTACGTTGATAATCGAATG
>DAOVWV010000197.1 GCA_030636485.1 Methyloprofundus sp. | reverse complement strand
GAAGACGACACAACATTTTAGCCTGACCTTATTATTTTTCCTGAGCACAAGCCTCATTATCGCCCAGGAAAGTCAGTTTGTTAGCGTACAGCCGGCACTTCAAGCCACGACACTCACTGGCTTTACCCACGCCCGGCATAGCCTGCCAATTGCCAGTGAAATTTCAGGAAAAGTCACGCATATTTATGCAGATATAGGTCAGGCCATCCCTAAAAATGGGATATTTGCCTGTCTGGATAAAACATTTATTAAGCTTGATATTGCAAGCACAGAAAATAGCATAGCCCAACATGGTGTAGACCTAAAATACCTGAGTAAACAGGTCTCTCGCCATAAAAAACTGGTCAATACAAATAGTGCCGCCATCAGTGTGCTTGATGATCTCATGCGTCAAAAAGATAATGCTTACCGGGCAATACAGCAAGAAAAAATAAATAAACAAAAACAACAGGAAATCCAAAACCGGCACTGCATCAAAGCACCAAAAAACTGGAAACTCACTCAAAGAAACATTGAAGTGGGCCAGTGGATTACTGCTGAATCACCTATCGCACAAGCCGATGACTACAGCCAGTTATTAATCCCGCTGACATTAACACCACAAGAGCTAAATGCCTTAGAGCAGCAACACAATAAACTGACTCTCTATCTGCCCGAACATCAACAGAAACTGCCAGCAAGCATAGAACGTATTTCACCGGCATTTGATGAACAATCACATAAAATTCGAGTTGATTTACTGATCAGCGACACTGCAAAATATAACCGTGGTGGCATCAGGGTTGAACTTACATTAGAAGTGCCCGATAAACTGAATACCTTTCATATCCCGACCAGAGCATTGGATGAACGCTTTGAAGAAGTCTGGCTAACACGTAAAAATGGTCAAAAAATACGCGTCATGCTGCTTGATTATATAGGCGATGAGAACGCAAAAATTTCTTCATCAAAGATTAAACTGGGTGACCAATTCAAACTACAACAGCCTTAAGCCATGCAATCAATAATACGCTTTTCTCTACGCCAAAAGATTTTTTTTAACCTATTATTTGTTTTGCTATTTGTTGCCGGATTTTTTGCCATCAATGAACTCCCCATTGAACGCTACCCCAATATAAATCTGGCTGAAGTTGTCATTTCAACAGTATACCCAGGTGCCTCAACAAGTGATGTGGAAGCCTTGGTCACACGTAAAATAGAAGAAAGCATTGAAAGCGTTGAAAACATTGAGTGGGTAAAAGCAACCTCTTATCCGGAACGCTCGCAAATAAACATCAAGTTTGTTGATGATACCGACTATGAACATCTCTATACAGAAGCGCGCCTTAAGGTGCTCAATATTATCAAGGAACTCCCGGCCGAGGTAGACCCGCCCATTCTCGTAAACTCCACCGTCAATGATTTTTATCCTGTCGTCACCCTCAATATTAGCGGTGCCCAAGACAACCGCGCCCTGAGCCTTATCGCCAAAGAAATCAAAACGCACCTGCAAAAACTACAAGGTGTCAAAGAAGTCCAGTTAGAGGGGGAATACACTCAGGAATTTCATATTTACCTGGATCCAAAAAAACTACGCCACTTTGGCATTAGCTATAATCAAGTCGCAGAAGCTTTAAAAGAAATCAATATATCTATCCCTGCGGGCAGCATTAATACAAGAAACGGCAATTACCTCATTAAGGTTGATGAATCATTTAATAGCCGTAAACAAACCATTAAATCCATCATTCGCAAAGACGGAGACTCAGGCTTTATTCGCCTGGAAAATTTAATCAGCAAGGCCCATTTAGCTTACCGGGATCCGACAATCATTTCGTCTGTGAACGGTAAAAACGTCGTTGCCCTGAAAGTCATTAAAAGCACAGCCGGTAACTCCTTATCAATAAAAGAAGACATACTGGCGACATTAGAAACCCTACAGCCATTGCTTGAAAAAGAGCAACTACAGATTACATTGACTCAGGACTCCACCATAAAAATCAATGATGGTTTGAGTACTCTCGGATTAAACATGTTATTGGGAATGGTTCTGGTTTCATTGATTATCTGGTATTTCATGGGGATTAGAAATTCGGGGCTCATTACCATAGGGATCCCCTTCTCATTTATGATAACCCTATTGCTAATGTACCTGACTGGCAATAGTTTAAATGAAATGACACTGTTCTCATTTGTACTCGTCACAGGCATCATTGTTGATGATGCGATAGTCGTCACTGAAAATATTTATCGTCATATACAAGAAGGCAAGCCTTTAGAGCAAGCCGTTATTGCAGGGAGCGCAGAAGTTGCCTTACCTGTTATTGCCTCCACCCTGACCACCATTGCCGCTTTCCTACCGATGCTAATGATGTCAGGCACTGCGGGAGAGTTCTTTGCCCAAATCCCGACAGCCGTGTCATATGCGCTTATCGCTTCACTGGTTGAATGCCTGATCATTCTCCCTATCCATTATTTTGACTATGGCCCAAAACATAACAATGAATTATCGGCTCGCCTGGAAAAAGATGATTTTATCTTGTCTTTCGTGCGCCACCTGACCCTTAAAACACTGGCCATCACTCTAAAGTACCGTAAATCCAGCCTAACTCTTGTTGTCATTCTACTGATAACATCCATTGGGATTTTAGGCGTTTCCATGTCCGGAAAGCTTCCTTTAGTGAAAATTCAGTTTTTTCCAAATGATTACTCCGTTTACTATGTCAACATCCAGGCAAAGCCTGAAACATCCATCGAAGACCTCGATATAAAAATCAGGGAAATCTCACATTACATTATGCAGGGCGGCTCTGAAAAAGTTGCATCTGCAGCAGGGTTTGCCGGTTATTATGTGGGTGATAATTATCTGCCTATCTTTAGTAATAACTATGGAAATGTGATGGTGACACTCCCTGAAAAAAGCCAACGTAGTTTTAGCGACCCTATGCAACATTTGGAAGATATGCGCTCTCGGCTAAAGCAACAATTTGAGCATAATGGCTATCAGATCAGATTACAGGCTCAAAAAGAAGGCCCAGCCACAGGCAAGGACATCAGCGTACGCATATTAGGCAGCAATGAAAACGCTATCACAGAACTTGCACAGGTGCTCGCTCACTTTTTAAAAACAACACCGTCTATCAGCCCCCATTTAGTTGACCTTAAAAGTGATCAGGGGCAACTCAAACGCATCATAGGTTTCAAAATAGACCATGAAAAAACCAGTGAATATCAGCTAAAAAATAGCCTTGTCACCCAACTGGCAGGGAGTGTCTTAGACGGGCAGTATATAGGCACATACCGTTTAAATAACGAAGAAATCGACTTAAAATTAGCCATAGACCCAGACAGCATCACCTCACTACAAAAAGTTTTAGAAATTCCCTTTATTGAAAATGCAAGCAGCGCCATTCTTTTAGGTGATATTGCATCACTGCATACCTATTATGAACCGGGCGAACTCAATCGCTATGATTCACAACGCTCAATAAATTTTAGTGCCGACCTCAAACCCGGTGCAGCGACCAATGTTGCGACTGTATTACGTGAGATAGATGAGTTCTACCAGGAAATACGCGACAATTATCCAGGCGCAAACCTGATTTTCACCGGTGACCATGCCTCCACACAAAAATCATATCACTCACTGGCTTATGCCTTTGTGATCTCCATTATGGTTATTTATTTAATTTTAGCCGCTCAATTTCAATCCTACCTACAGCCGCTCATCATATTATCAGCCATTATCTTTGCTTTGATTGGTGTTATTTTGGGCAAATTTTTGACCCAATCCATTTTTACGATCAATAGTTTTATGGCTATTATTGGTGTCGCGGGTGTCGTCGTAAATGATTCTCTGATGCTGGTTGATTTTATGAATAAAGCCTACCATACCGGGCTGTCACGTCGCGATGCCATTAATGAAGGCATCCGCGTCAGGCTTAGACCCATTATGCTTACCACATTAACCACCACTCTCGGCCTGCTCCCCATGGCAATCGGTATTCCTGAATACTCGCTGGTCTGGGGTTCAATGGCATCAACGTTTGTAACGGGGCTCATCACAGCAACATTATTGACCTTATTTATAGTCCCTGTTTTGTGGGATATGGTGATGGCACCACACGACAGCAAAGCTTAGTCATTACTTTTCCTATGCCTTTGTTGTTTGGCGGTGCCGGGCGCTGGAGCTTAGGTCATCTCATCAATAAGAAATGCAACATCAGGCCTGATATTTCCGGTAATTAATAGCAATTTTCAAGCCCGCAAAACGTCCTGACATTTTAATCAGTTCCTGCGACTCTTTATCAAACGTCAACCTGATAGCACTTAAAGCACGATCTTCGTAGCCTTTTTTTATGCCATCCGCCTCCAGCATAAAATAATAAAGATACACTTCTTTAGCCTTTCCCTCCTCTATCTGGAAAGGCTCACCTAGATTAGCAAGCACCACAGATTTTAACGGCAAGCGGGCATTAATTTTGCGCACGTTATTGGTATCGACTTT
>DAOVWV010000017.1 GCA_030636485.1 Methyloprofundus sp. | reverse complement strand
GAAGAACAGGGGAAAACCCGGGTTGTCGATCATTATGTTGTTAGCGCACCGGTTGATGCCTATATACAGCGTATTGATTTGCATGAGGGAGACAGTATTCAGCAAGGTCAGGCCTTGGTAACTCTAGAGCCGCTTCCCTCATCAATACTGGATCCACGCAGCCGGTCTCAATCACAGGCCTCCTTAGGTGCAACGGAGGAACTGGAAAAAATCATTCAGCAAATGAGCAAAGCCGCCAAAGCAGATCAAGAACTGGCAGACATCACTTTTCAGCGTGATACGGAACTACGCCAAAAAAAGGTGATTTCGCAACATGACCTGGATGTTGCCAAAGCTGAAAAACGGCGTGCGGATGCAATCTACCGAGCCTACCGGTTTGGCCAGGTATTAACCCGATTTTTGACCCAAATGTCCCATTCTGCACTGGATTATGAGAATAGTCGACCACCCCGACTTGAAAACCACCACTTTAAACTGAGCAGCGCCGCTGATGGCAAGATTTTAAAACTAGCCGATAAAAGTGCGCGGGTCGTCAGGATGGGAACGGTATTGATGGAGATAGGGGATATAGAGCATATTGAAGTGGAAACGGAAGTGCTCTCTACACTGGCGGTTAAATTAAAGCCCGGTATGCCTGCTGAAATATTGCGCTGGGGCGGTGAGCAGGCTTTACCAGCTGAGATCAAACACATTGAGCCTTATGGCTTTACCAAAATATCCGCACTGGGTGTAGAAGAGCAAAGAGTTAAAGTCATTCTGGATATAAAGACAGAATATAGTGCCCGTCAACAATTAGGTCATGGTTATCGGGTGGAATCCCGCTTTATATTATGGCGTTCAGATAAAGTATTGCAAATACCGAATAGTGCCTTGTTTCGGGATAATAAGACTGCCGCTAACAGCACTATAGAGCAATGGGCTATCTATATTATTAAAAATAATAAACTCCAAAAAAGAACGTTAAAAATCGGTCAGCGAAATAACCTGACTGCTGAAGTGGTTGATGGTCTGGATGAAGGAGAACATCTGGTCTCGTATCTTTCAAATGAATTAAAGGATGGGGTTAAAATTGAAATAAGGCAGTAAAATTGCCTTTTGGTGGCAAGCTATAAAATCCAGGGAAATCTGAAAAGGCTATTACAAACTGATTTAATTAGTCTATTATTAGAAATATGCCCTAGTTCCTTGGTGTGGAAGCTAGGCTTAAAACAAAAGGAAGTGCTATGGCTAAAAATAACTCAAAAGAAGATATCCACAACCGGATCGAAAAATTAAAACAGCAATTAAAAAAGCAGGGTAAAGGAAATATTATTGCCCTTGGAGAGGGTGGCTGCTCGCCGGAGTTGGAAGAAAAATTTTATCAGTATATATTGGCTTTTGAGCAGATCGAAGCTGTTCAATTGTTTGAAATACTGGTTAATGGAGGGCTGGAGCTACCCACACCCGAAAAATTAGATAATGTACAGATTAGTAAAAAACTGTGGCAAGTCATCAATGGCCTGTCACTCCTCGGTGTTTTTTTATATAGCACAGACCATTTAAGCGATCGTGAGCTGTATGAGTATTTGTGGTATGACTGCTTACATGAACCCACTGTCATTCAACCAGAAAATCAGGATTCCGCTTATCATGTTGACCTTATAGGGAGTGGAAGCGAAGAAGATCTTTTCATTTTCTTGAAATATTATGCGGATGAAACAGACCGAAAAATGTGGGCAGGTGACCTTCCACAAAATGACTTTCCTGGCTCCGAAAAAAAACCCTATGATCGTGACCGGCTATTACCTACCCGCGAGAACTGGAGAGAAGCCCGGTGCTAAGCATAATGTGCTAACGATAGGAAGCGCGCATCAGGCTCCCGAAAGATGCGCTTCGTACACCTCACAGCACATCCTATTTTTCTCGCCTTAATGGCGGCGAGGTGAACGCTTAGGACTGAGAATTTTATACACTTTAGAAAAGTCCTAATAATAGAATCTAGCCAATGGGTAAGGAGTCTGTACGTCGTGGCTTCATCCCTTCTTTCCCCTTACTCGCATGAGTTGAACCAAGCTTGCTATCTAACCAGACAATTGCACCTGTTGGGCAACGCTCTATGGGAGTACGATCTATATCAAAATCCTGATATTTTGCATAATCAATAACCGCCAGGTTATTTTTTATTTCTATCAAACCCGCAGGGGCATCAACAACACATTTTTCACAGGCAGTACACGCGACTTCACATTCTTGCTGTGCAGCATCCCCCTCATCCAGACTTTTACAAGCCACATAAAGCTTCTGGCTGACAGGCATTAGAGAAAATAAATCTTTTGGGCAAACCACAACACAGTCATTACAAGCGGTGCATTTATCCTCAATAACAATAGGCAAGCCATGCTCGTCCATATAAATGGCATCAAAATCGCAGACATCGGCACAATCCCCGAGACCCAAACACCCCCAGCTACAGCCTTTACCACCACCAGAAACCACGGTGGCCGCCTGACAAGACTTTAAGCCTTCATATTTTGCACGTGTGTAAGCGACATGTGTTCCACCTGCACACGCTAGGCGAGCCACCACTTTTTCATGATCGCCCATACCTATTCCCAGATAGGCTGCAATCTCCGCATTGCCTTCGGGACTATTGACAGTACAGGCAGCAGGATTTTTACTGCCGGCTACAACGGCTTCTGCAAATGGGCGACAGCCAGGGGTTCCACAGGCTCCACACTGGGCTTGCGGTAGCATTTCGTCGACTTCTTCAATACGCGGGTCTTCGTAAACAAACAGCTTTTTATTGGCAATAGCGAGAATGATTGCCAGCACTGCGCCAAGGGCAATCATAAATAATGCGGCAGTAGCTATTGTTGAGATCATAATTGGGTTATTAAGCAAATTGATAATGATAATGATAAGGCTATTATCCTAAAAACACCAGTTAAGTACTATTTATTCTATTCTGAGTACAAAATATTTTTAGGATTATTGAATAAACATACAGTATTATGTGACATCCACCTCACTTAGGAGCTAGAATATTTATGTCATCATTCGTTGAAAAAATAACAGTATGGATTGATAAGCTGGTTTCACTGGTTATATTGCTAGTGATGTTGCGCATGGTTTTATATATGCTGACCAGTTTATTGATTGTTTTTCAGGATATGCTGGCTGGAAATATATGGTTTCACGGCCATAACGAAGAAATGCTCGACTGGTTTATATTTTTTATTGTAATGGTAAAAGCGTACAAAGTACTTGTTTCATATACCAAATATCAACATATAAGTATACGTTATGTGACTGAACTAGTCATTGTTTCCTGCTTTCTTGAATTCATCTTTGAGCAGGATATCACTGATCATTACCGAATGGTTTCAGGTGCTGTAGGCTTGGTCTGTTTATTTCTCTACCTATACTTTTATCAAACCTTTAAAAGTATGGATGAAACACATCAGTGATCCTGCCTATACCAGCCACCTTCAGCAACCAGCTGGCATAATACCTGTGCCACTGACGCATTTTTAATCAACCGCTGCCAATCTGTCTGCGTTAATATTAATTGCTCAGCCAACAGTGGCAAAAGGTTTTCGCCCTGTATATCAACGCTATAGGCTTCACCTGCCATAAATAATTTTCCGCTCCGTTCGTTGCTAGTCCATGCAAATCGATAATAGAGGCTTCTGTGCAGTACTCCCCCCGCCTTAAAGTAAGTACTTAGTTCATCAATGCTTGGCAATTCCGTGCTGGTTTCTGCCGCTAAGGCCGACAAGCTGGGCTTGGTATCAGTCACAAATTTGCCAAGAGCAGTTGCCAAAACAGGTTCAGCTTCATCAATGGCCTGATGTAGCATTTGCTTTATTCTAGCCATGGCATGGGTATCAATTTCAGCGCTATGGCTATTTAATGATAAGTCTGGGTCATGATAACGTTTTTTCCCTAACACCTGCTCTAACATACTATTAATCACAGCATCCAGCATATCAACACGCGTTGGTGCGCGAAAACCTACTGAAAACGTCATGCCGTCATTTAAGGCGACACCGTGGTGGGCAAAATGGGGTGGGAGGTATAATATATCGCCAGGCTGTAAGTCCCATGTTTGATCAGGCGTAAATTCAGCCAATATTTGCAATTCAAGCCCCTCAATCAATTTGGGCTGTGTTATAGGCTGATCACCAATCTGCCAGCGGCGAGTTCCCATTGCCTGCAATAAGAACACATCATAGCCATCTGTATGTGGCCCTACAGTACCAAATTCAGGCGCATAACTGACCATTAAATCATCACGCCGCCAATCGGGTATAAAGCGAAATGGGTCAAGTAAATATTGTAGTTCCGGTAAATGTTTATCAACATCCTGAACCAGCATTGTCCAGTGTGTTTCGGGTAAGCGCGCAAAAACATCGGCAGATAATGGCCCACAGCTTACCTGCCATGCTGTGCCATCTTGCCCACGTTCTTCAATAAGCCGGGACTCAATCTCAGGCTCACAGGCTAACCCTGCAAGTTCTTCGGGGCTAATAGGTGATTCAAAATCAGGAAATGCCTGACGGATTAGCAAAGGTTTCTTCTGCCAGTATTGTTCTAAAAACTGCTGCTGACTAAGGCCAGTATTGAAAAAATGACTCAAAAGAATTCCTGACAAATATTGATTTCGCGCTGCACCGCTCGGTGTACTTGCGTAAGTGAAGGTGTCATTAATTGAGTAGGAATTGTTAACCTACTTTTATGCTCCCAAAAGTAAATGGTGGGCACAAAAACTACCCACCCACTTTTGGTTTTGACTTAAGGCTTGGGAACAAGAACAGTCAAACGACAGCCTACTCTCCAACTAAGCCTGAATAGCCACAAAACTTATAGTTTTGCTTCAATCGCTTCTGTAATTGCACAGATCATTAACTGAGTACTTCTTGCGCCAGCATCAATATGACCTACACTACGCTCGCCTAAGAATGAAGCACGACCTTTTGTAGCATGCATATCACTGGTTGATTCCATACCTTTAATCGCAGTTTCTTTCAGTCCTGCCAATAACTCAGGATATTCCAGCTTGCCACAGTTTTCTGTAAAATAGTTGGCGACAGGGATTAATGTATCTAACATTGTTTTTTCGCCCGCATCTGATTTACCGCGTGCTTTCATGGCTTCTACTGCTGCATTATAGGCTTCGGCAAAAACAGCAGGATCAACTGTTTTACCCGCTGCATCTTTACCCATGGCAACAAAAAATGTACCGATTAAAGAACCCGATGCACCGCCAATCTTGCTCATGCAGGTCATGCCCATTTTTTTCCATGCATCAGCCCATTCTAGCTGGCTTATTTCTTCACTTTGCTCAACAAGAAAGCCAAGCCCCCGGCGGATATTAATAACATGATCACCGTCACCAAGCGTTTTATCCAGTTCGGTTACTTCTGCATCGTGCTTTTCCATAGTATCACTAGCAGCTTTAATGAACTCAGCCAACATATCTGAAGTTACTTGCATTATCTTTTTTCCTCTTTACATTATAAAAGTAGCCATCCCCACGGTGTTTTTTGAGGACTTCAGCTGTAAAATATTATCTAAAACAATTCATTTTGTAAATCAATACCTTCGCCAAATTTGATTTTTATGAAAAACACCGTTTCTCGCACTCTATAAAACAATCGCTTATAGCTAGGTTTTATACGAGAAATCATCAACTTTTCATTTTGGCGAAGGTACTGTAAATAGCGTGTTTTTAATTCAACTTAATTTAAGTCTTGTCAGAGTTAGAGTTTCTGACATTTTTTAACTAATGACCCACTGATAAACTGTGCAAAATCTTCTGGGTTCTCATAATCCTGTTGCTGTACAAACTCTACCAGGCTATTGACTAGGATTCGGGTTTCCGCGATTTCCTCATGAGATCTGCCACAACCTTCACAATGAGTACCTGTTTCTGTACAAAAAGCACTGCCTTTACAGGGATTGAACTTCATTTTACCACCTCTAGTACATTTTTCACTATTTAACAACATGAATACTATACCCCATTTTATAGCTAGAAACATCCATTCCCCGCTATATACTTCGGGCAGCCATCAAAATCTGTTCAAATAGCCGAATATACTCCTGTCCCTTACGCTTAGATTGATTACCAATAAACAATAATTTAAAAGGCTGGTTTTTTCCGCGTTTATTATCGCTCGTCATTCCTGCATGTTGTTAGCAGGAATCTATAGGTCTAAGCAATAGATTCCCGATAAAGCTTGTGCCCAACTTGACTGAGTAGACTTCGGGAATGACGACTACGAGCTTAAGGCGGGACACAGGACAGGAGTGAAATAGCTTTAGCTATTATTATCCAGCAATGCCTTGGCCTGCTCATCCGCATGATAGGATGAGCGTACCATCGGTGCACTGGCAACCTGTTTAAAGCCCATTTGTTTTGCCAGATCGGCATATTCAGCAAACTCTTCTGGCGTAATATAGCGCTGTACGGCCAAGTGATCAGTACTCGGCTGAAGATATTGCCCCAGAGTTAAAATCGAACAATGGTGCTCGCGTAAATCACGTAATACCGCGAGTACTTCTTCCTTGCTCTCACCAATACCCAGCATAAGTCCCGACTTAGTCGGTATTTCCGGTAAAATCTGATGATACGCTTTTAATAAATCCAGAGACTGCTGATAGTCCGCACCTGGCCTGGCCTGTTTATACAAGCGTGGCACCGTCTCAAGGTTATGATTAAAGACATCAACGGGTGTTGCCTTTAACAGCGTCAGTGCAGTATCGACTCGCCCTCTAAAATCAGGTACCAGCACTTCTATTTTGGTTTCAGGGGATTGCTGACGAATTTCGTTTATACAGGCTACATAATGTCCAGCGCCACCATCTCTTAAATCATCTCGGTCAACTGAGGTAATCACCACATATTTAAGTGCTAGTTCTTTTATTGTCTGCGCAAGATTGATGGGTTCATTGCTGTCTAAAGCCAAAGGTTTGCCATGCGCAACATCACAAAAAGGACAGCGCCTAGTACATAAATCCCCCATAATCATAAACGTGGCGGTACCTAAACTAAAACATTCGTTTAAATTAGGGCAGGCGGCTTCTTCACAGACACTATGTAAATTGTTTTTACGTAAGGTCTTTTTTATATGGGTAATATCTTCATTCGCCGTTAATTTAACCCGTATCCATTCAGGTTTACGTAAGACTGTTTCGCTAGGCTCTACTTTGATAGGAATTCTAGACAGTTTTTCTGCATTGCGTTGATGCGTTTCAGGGGAGTGACGAGAAGGTGCTTGGATCGTGGACATAAATAATAATTGGCTATTAGGGGGCTACTCAAGGAAAAAGCTGAAATACTTCATGCAATCATGGTGACAAACAAAAATCACTGCTTAAACCGCCTACGCTTCAAAATGTAGCATTGGAATATTATATCACTAGCTTTGCATAAATATTCTGGGTGACTTGGGCATTATTCAATTCCCGTTCCTGATTATTTCCTCTTCGCCCCCTATAAATGAAATACAATCAAACTCATACCTGAGTTTCGGTATGATAGAGTATCTTGCATTCATAATGATACAACTTAGCCATGAGACATCCAGAATTTCCATTATCAGCGGAACTAATTTACCTTAATCATGCAGCTGTAGCCCCTTGGCCAAAACGGACTAGCCTGGCAGTTAGTCAATTTGCCCAACAAAACACCCAGTTCGGGTCTTCATTTTATTTAGACTGGCTTAAAAAAGAAACTGAATTACGTGTACAGTTACAAACCCTGTTAAATGCGCCTAGTGTGACTGATATTGCCCTGGTAAAAAATACCTCGGAAGCATTATCATTTGTCGCTTATGGATTGGATTGGCAACCAGGCGATAATATTGTTTCCAGCAATGAAGAGTTTCCATCTAACCGTATTGTCTGGCAATCATTAGCAGAACAAGGTGTTGAATTTCGTGAAGCAGATTTAATGAGTGCGGATACACCCGAAGATGCGCTGTTTGCATTGGTCAATGAACATACCCGCCTACTCACTATCAGTTCTATCCAGTTTGCCAGTGGCTTACGCCTGGATATAGAAAAAATAGGCCAATTTTGTAAACAACATAAAATTTTATTTTGTATTGATGCCATTCAAAGTTTAGGTGCCATACAATTTGATGTACAAAAGTGTCAGGCTGATTTTGTCATGGCAGATGGTCATAAATGGATGTTTGGCCCTGAAGGCTTGGGTGTTTTTTATACCAGTCCAGCAGCACGGGAAAAACTCAAGCTGACTCAATATGGTTGGCATATGATGAAAAACATCCATAATTATGAAAATAAACCCTGGGAGATTCACCCTACAGCGCAACGCTTTGAGTGTGGTAGCCCTAATATGCTAGGTATTCATGCCTTTTCAGCCAGCTTATCTTTATTACTTGAGATCGGTATGAAAAACATAGAAAAACAAGTCTTAGCCAATGCCACAGACTTAATGAAAAGCATAAAATCACACCCGGACTTGCAACTTTTAACAGCAGAGAAATCAAAATTTCAATCAGGCATTGTACTCTTTAAGCATACTCAAATGACGAATCAGGCCTTATATGCACTTCTCCAAAAAAATCATGTTGTCTGTGCCATGCGCGGCGGAGGCATTCGATTTTCAGCACATTTTTATAATTCTCCGGAAGAACTGCATAAAGCAATTTCATTTATAGAATAGTTTGAATAATCCACAATAAATAATAACGACTCAAAGGTAGTTACCCCTCCTAGTTCCTACCACCTTCCTGTGGATAACTCTGTTAACTAGCTATTTATTAAGCTGTTGTTATGCTGTACGCAATACAGAAAGTGTTTTTTAGTAACAGGATGACAACAACATCATCTAAACTTTCTAACAGGATTAATAACAGCTTAAGTAACTGATTTTTATTTTTAAAAATGACTTATCCACAGGATGTCGCTTTGCTAATAGTAATAATAGGTTTTATATAAAGATATTTCTATATTATTATAAATATCCCTTCAATTCTCTGCCTTTCACGGCACAAAGCCTTTTTGTATTCACACCTGCCAATAGCAATATGACTGAAATAGTTACGTAACTACGTGTAATATATTTCCTCCCTCCGCTTATTTACTTCACTCCTTATCAAAGGTTTTGATATTTCATATCACAAAACTGTTCTATCAGCCCGTCGAGGGGCTGTGGATAAGTCTATTAACTAACTATTTTCTAAGATGTTTCTCGTTCCTACGCGAAGCATTGAAACGAGATTACGTGTTATTTGTCCCCTGCTAAGTTGGTAGCTAAAATCCGCAAACGTAACCGGGTGCTATATATTTCGTTTATTTTTTATTAAAGGTTTTGATATCTCATATCACAAAACTACTCTATCAGCCCATAGAGGGGCTGTGGATAACTCTGTTAACTAACTATTTACTAAGGTGTTGTTATTCTGTACGCAATACAGAAAGTGTTTTTTAGTGACATGATGACAACAGCATCATCTAAACTTTCTAACAGGGTTAATAACAGCTTAAGTAACTGATTTTTATTTTTAAAAATGACTTATCCACAGGATATTACTTTACTAATAGTAATAATAGGTTTTATATAAAGATATTCTTAATTATTATTAACGATGCTATCCTATGTAGTCTATCTTAATAGCTACCCACTCTATGTATATGACCGAACGCGAAAAAACACACAATACACTCCATAAAGCACTTGAAGTAAATCTTGATAATTGTAGATATGGAACCATTGTTGAAATTGGGGCAGGACAGGAAGTTGCCAGAAATTTTTTCCGTGCCGGTGGAGCGGCTGGCACAATCGCAAAAACTATGTCTGCTTATGATATGCAGGTAAGTGATGATATTTATGGCGCAGAAGAAACCAAACGCTATGTGAGCCGTAGTCGATTAGTCAAAATGCTGGATAAAGAGTATACGGCAGTCACAGAACTTCTCACTGCAACACGACCTAAAAATACAACCTTCTTTTCTTATGCTGCAACGGTTACTGCGAAAAGCTATTTGCAAAAAAATGAATGTCATGGCTGGATCGGTCTGCGTGTGCAGCTTTATCCTGGTGCCGCACCGAGTAATATTATTTTGCATGTGCGTATGTTAGATAATGATGGTGGTGCACAACAAGAGGCTTTGGGTATTCTTGGGGTTAATTTAATTCATGCAGCTTTTAACTATTTTACCCAACCTAAAAAAATCATCGAGTCATTGATTGATGATATAGAAGAGTGCCGGATTGAAATTGATATGATCGATTTTTCAGGGCCTTATTTTGAAGAAACTGAAAACAGATTAATGAACCTGCACCTGGTTCATCAAAACCTGACTCATGCCATTATGTTTAGCCCAAGCGGGGAAGTGCAGGTACCGAGCGAATTATTATATAAAAAGAATATTTTGGTCACACGTGGAACTTTCACTCCTCTAACCAAAGTGCAGATTGATATGACCAAGTGTGGTCAACAGCACTTTAATGAAATGGAAAATATTAACCCTGATAAAACCGTTGTTTTGGCAGAGATTACCATGGCCAGCCTGACAGTCGGGGATGAAATTAATGATGCGGATTTTCTGGCCCGAGTCGATATGCTCAATACCCAGGGATATACGGTGATGATTTCAAACTATTTACGTTATTTCCGTTTACGTGCCTATTTCCGTCGTTATACAAAATTACAGATAGGTATGATTTTAGGTATTTCCAATTTAGATCTTATTTTTACTGAAGAATATTATAAGGGCTTAGAAGGAGGAATCTTGGAAGCCTTTGCTAAACTATTCCCTGACAACACCCATTTATATATTTACCCCTTTAAGTACCCGGATCAGGACGAACTGGTGACTGTTTATAATTTTAAAGTGCCAAAAAAATTGCAGTATCTATATAAACATTTGCTTGAAAATGGTTCTTTAGTGGGTTTGGAAAATGTGGATGAAAGTGTATTACATATCAACCCGGCTGAAGTGCTGGCTGATATTAAAAAAGGACGTGGCGATTGGGAAAATAAAGTACCTGATTCCATTGTTGAAATGATTATGGATAAAAAATTACTGGGTTTTGTAGATAGATAACTTAGCTGTACGCAGGAAAAATGGGTAGCGCGATATGGCTACCCATTCTCATACAATAAACAATATATCTGAGTATTGTTATCATATGTACCCAGAAAATTGTTCTGCTCACTCAATATATAGACTTCACGCGGTCACGACTGCGGGTTTCTAGTAGCTGTGGTTTGTCGATAGCGATGTTACTGAAACTTTATGTAAGCAGCTTACTTTTGCTCCTTAAACAGTTGCAGCTGACTATTTGTCTGCGTACGAAACCTATAAGTAGTGGCTATCAGCACTTATAACACGATAGTTTCCCCCGAAAAGCTTTATAAAACAAAGCTAAGTCTATGTTTTACACGCCTCTTACAAAACCCAGAAAAACGTCTTGTTAATCTATCCACAGGCTGTGGATAAAGCTGTGTTGTTATTTCTGAACAAGCTGTGCACAATCTGTATTACAATTAAAAGCCTCTAATGGAACACAGTTTAGCAACAAGCCTCCCCAATCTTAGCCACAAAGTTAAAAACAGGGTAAAATACTGATTTAATGATTAAAAAAAGACTTTTCAACAGTTTTAAGCTTACTTAATAGTAATAATAAAATAATATATTCTTTTATGAAATTTATAATCAATAGAGAGCTATTGTTAACGCCTCTACAGCAAATTGTTAATGTTATCGAAAAAAGGCAAACCATGCCTATTTTAGCTAATGTGCTATTTAACTTAACTAAAGACCAACTGATATTGACCGGTACTGATCTAGAAGTACAAATTGTTGCTAAAGTTGCATTGGATAATGAAGTAGAAGGAAGTGTCACCATTCCGGCAAGAAAACTTCTGGATATTTGTCGTTTATTACCAAGTGCTGCAGATATTAAATTTGAATTACAGAATAATAAAATCAAAATACACTCAGGACGTAGTCGTTTTTCAGTGAGCACCCTTAATGCAGATGATTATCCAAACTTTGAAATGAGTGCGATGGAGTGCCAATTTACAATGCAGGCGGGTCAGTTTAAAAAAGCACTGGAAAAAACCCTGTTTTGTATGGCGAATCAGGATATACGTTATTACCTGAATGGTATGATGTTAAGTATATTTAACCAGCAACTTAAACTGGTCGCTTCGGATGGGCATAGGCTTTCGATTTATGAAGATAAAATCGAACAGGAAACAGGGATGGAGTTGCGTATCATTATTCCGCGTAAAGGTGTCTCGGAATTAGTGCGTTTACTCGACGACGATGAACTTGAAGTACAGATTGAATTTTCACGTAGTAATATTCGTGTACTGATTGATAGTTTAATTTTTTCTGCCAAACTGGTAGATTCAAAGTACCCGGATTTTAATAAAGTTTTTGAACAAAATTTTCATAGTCCGATTCATGTACAAAAACAGCTGTTAAAAGATGCTTTAACCCGGGTTTCCATTCTATCAAATGAAAAATTTAAAGGAATCGAGTTTGTTATTGAAGGGGATAACCTACAAATCAGTACCAATAATCCTGAACATGAAGAAGCAGATGAAAATGTAGCCATAGAGTATCAGGGAGAGCCGCTTTCTATTGCCTTTAATTCACAGTATGTACTGGATGCTATTTCTAATCTGGACTCTGAACTAGCAGTACTGACCATAGCCGAAAATTCCAGTTGCTGTTTTATTGAAGAGCCTAGTGAGCAGAAATATAAATTCATTGTCATGCCGATGCGTTTATAAGGCACTATGAGCCTCCAAAAGCTGGATATTTATCATGTGCGTAATCTTAAACAGGTTTCTTTTTATCCAGCCCCAAAAATAAATTTAATTTATGGTAACAATGCCAGTGGTAAAAGCTCACTTTTAGAAGCGATACATTTACTGGGTAGAGCCAGTTCATTTCGCTCTACCACGGTTAAGAATGTTATTCACTTTGCACAGGATAATTTAATTGTCTCTGGCAAAGTTCTCTTTACGACGGGGCATGTTTCGACACTGGGCATTCAGCATGATGGTAAACAATTACAGATCCGTATTGATGAAGAAACCCGGCATTCCCGTTCTGAACTGGCTTATGCGCTCCCCTTACAACTGATACACCCCAAGAGTTATCAATTATTAGATGCCGGGCCTCAGTTGCGTAGAGAGTTTATGGATTGGGGTGTTTTTAATCAACATACTGACTTCTTAAACCAGTGGCGATTGTTTAAAAAAGCACTGAGTCAACGGAATGCCTTATTAAAGATCCGCCGTACTAAAGAGCTAAATGTTTGGAACCATGAATTACAGCAATACGGTACAATAGTGGCTAATTATCGTCAGCAATATCT
>DAOVWV010000264.1 GCA_030636485.1 Methyloprofundus sp. | reverse complement strand
CGTGGGTGATATTTTGCATGCATTTCTTTTAATCGCTGGTTGGCGATATGGGTATAAATCTGGGTAGTGGATAAATCACTATGGCCTAATAACAGCTGTACTACCCGTAAGTCGGCGCCGTGATTTAATAAATGTGTGGCAAAGGCATGACGCAGTGTATGCGGTGATAATTTTTTACTAATGCCCGCTTTTTTGGCGTGGCGTTTAATGATATGCCAAAAAGCCTGACGTGTCATGCCTGCTGCGCGATTGGTGACAAAAATGGTGTTACAGGGACGTTCAGATAGCAGGGCTATGCGGCTATGTCGCATATACTCCTCCAGACACTCCATGGCCTGTTCGCCGATTGGGCTCAGGCGTTCTTTATTGCCTTTCCCGGTGACGCGTACTACGCCCATGCGTAGATTAACCTGACTGATGGTTAAGGAGACCAGCTCTGAAACACGCAAGCCCGTTGCATACAGTATTTCGAGCATGGCTTTGTCGCGTGCGCCCAATATGGACGTTGGTTCTGGGGCATTCAACAATAATTCAACGTCGCGCTCTGATAAAGTGCCAGGTAATGAGCGGGCAATACGGGGAGTATCAATTAAGGCCGTAGGGTCGGTGCTGATGTGTTTTTCACGCAATAAATAACCATAAAAACGACGCATGCTTGACAGGATGCGGGCAGAGGAACGCGCACTAATCCCTTGTTCATAGCGTTGTGCTAAAAATACGCTAATATCGTCATGACTCACCTGATACAGCTCTGTTTTACTTAGGTTCTTGTTAAAAATGCGTAAATCACTGCTATAGGCACTCAGGGTATTCTGGCTGAGCCCATTTTCTACCCAAAGGGCATCGATAAATAAGTCGATCAGTTGCTTAGAGTTCATGGCTTATCATTTTTTCATGCTGTAGCAGTGCCGCTTTGATTTCAATTAGTTTGCCGGTGGTTTCACCTGCATAACCCCCTAGTCCGGTTTTTGCAACAACTCGGTGGCAGGGAATAATCAGTGGAAAAGGGTTCTTGCGGCAGGCATTCGCCAGTGCTCGAGGGCTGGTATTTAATTTTTGTGCCAACTCTCCGTAGGTTCGGGTCTGGCCAACGGGGATTTGTCGCAGTGCATTCCATACGGTTTGTTGAAACGCTGTGCCTTGGGGTAATAAAAGCAGAGTCATATCCATTTCCGGGGTTAGCCAGTCATGTTCGAGCTGCTTTTGCAGCTCTTGAGTAGCGGGCAGGAAGGTCTGTTTGTTGGGGGAAGTGAGCCACTGCATATGACACAGCGTTTTGCCTTGTGTAGACAGTATCAGTCGCCCGGCAGGTGTAGCGTAGTAATAGCATAGCAATGCAGCCTGCTGATCGGGTGTGTGCCAATTTAATGCGGGGTGACTCATTTTATTTGAATTAGGCGGGTATTATTAAATTAACTGTTTTTTTTCTTAAATTTACCCTTACGTTTAGATTTTTTAGCCGCTTTTTGCTGACGAATAATCACTAATTCCGCGAGTTCTTCAATCATCATGCCAGGTGTTTCCAGTGTTAATCGGCCTAATGAGCCATCTCTGATTTCAGCCAGCAGGATTTTAGCGACTTTATCATTATCTACATGCCCTCCTGCACGCAGGCAGCCACGTTTTTTACCTATCAGCATTGAAAGCTCATAGTCTGTTGCGGGCAATGTCTCGATTTGGTAGCGTTGCTGTAAGGATTCCGGGTAATGCCGCAGTAAAAATTCACCTGCAAAAGAGGCGACATCATCATGCTTTAAAGCGGTATCCTTGATGGCACCTGTGGTGGCAAGGCGGTAGCCAGTATTTTGGTTTTCCAGATTAGGCCATAACATACCGGGTGTATCGTGCAGAATAATACCGTTATGCAGGTCAATACGTTGCTGTCGTTTTGTCACTGCGGGCTCATTACCTGTTTTGGCAATGGTGCGGCCTGCCAGGGCATTAATGAGTGTCGATTTGCCGACATTGGGAATTCCCATGATCAAAGCATGAATGACTTTGGTGCTGGTTGTTTTATGGGGTATCATTTTACGACATAATTCAACCACCATTTGCGCCTTGTCTGCTTGTAAGGCAGTGAGTGCCAGTGTTTTAACCCCTTCTTCCTGTTCCAGGTATTTTTGCCATTGCTCGGTTCTTACCGGGTCGGCCAAATCCGCTTTATTGAGTATTTTGATACAGGGTTTATCACCGCGTAGCTCTGATAACAGTGGGTTGGCACTGCTAAAGGGGAGGCGGGCATCGAGTATTTCTATGAGTAAATCTATGTCAGGCAGGCTTTCTTTTATGTCTTTGCCTGCTTTGTGCATATGTCCCGGGAACCATTGGATTTTCATGTGCTTAAACCTTAATAAGAGTATGAGTTAAACGTTATTTTTAGCAATATGCAAGCAACACTCTTTTTTGGTGGCATCTTCCCACCACCAGCGTCCGGCGCGTTCATGTTGGTTGGGTAATACAGGTCGGGTGCAGGGTTCGCAGCCGATACTGATAAAACCTTGTTGGTGTAATGCATTAAAAGGCACCTGAAAGGCTTCTATATAATCCCATACCTGCGCTGAGCTTTGATTAACCAAGGGGTTAAATTTAATCAAGGGATGATCGTCTGTCGAAAAAGCGGGGTCGAGCTGAATTTCAGGGATGTTTTGCCGGGTATCCACGCTTTGGTCTTTGCGTTGTCCGGTAATCCAGGCATCCACTTGTGCAAGTTTACGTTTTAAGGGGGCGACTTTACGAATCCCGCAACATTCCTTATGCCCATCTTCATAAAAACTAAATAGGCCTTTTTGTTTTACCAAGGCTTCCAGTTGTTGGTAGTCAGGGGCGAGTAATTCTATTTCAATCTGATAATGTTTTCTGACTTGCTCTATAAATTGATAGGTTTCAGGGTGTAGTCGTCCGGTATCTAAGCAAAAGACTTGAATATCCTGGCGAATTTTGAGTGCCATATCAATTAAAATAACATCTTCTGCACCGCTAAATGAAATAGCAACCTGGTCATGATTTTCTAGCGCATGGCGGAGAATTTTACGTGGATTTTTACCTTGTAATTCACTCTGGATTTGTTCGATATTGTTCATATTGTTATCTGGTTTGCTTGTATTTTTTGTCGCGTAGAATGAAGTTCGCTTTATTGTTGGCTGAAATATTGGTGTAAAAAACCATCAAATTCCAAGGTGTCATTGGTTTCAATTTCGGCTTGTTTATTATGTGAGTCAAGCGCCATTTTTGTAAACTTTAAAGTGTCAGCAGCATTCAGTGTTTGGCTGGTAAAGCTCTGTGCATGTTGTTGCGAGAGTTTATCGGCAAAAGGCGTGTAAGGCTGCTGTGTTTCACGTAGTGCGGCTAAAATTTTTGCCGATGGCGTTAAATTCGGGTTTTCGATGAGTGTACGCTGTTCTGCCAGTGCCTGATTATAATAGTCGTCAGCTTCGTTCTCGTCTAATATATCGCAAATGGGCTGCATATGCTCAAGAATAGCCGTTGCCCAATCGTGTAAACGTACGGGTTGTTGGTTATGAACCAGTTCTAAATCAGGTTTGCGTCCTTCATGCGCAACTTTTAACTGGTTGGCATTGTGGGTTTTAAAATCCGCTGCATTGATTTCCGGGCTGTCGTGTAATAAACAACAGAGCAGAAATGCCTCCAGAAAACGCGCCCGGCTGGCACTAATGCCAATCGGGTTAAATAAATCCAGATCCAGAGAACGAATTTCCACATAGAGCACGCCGCGCCGTTTAAGGGCTAACGTCGGTTTTTCACAGGGGTTGATAATCTGTTTAGGGCGTACGGTACT
>DAOVWV010000328.1 GCA_030636485.1 Methyloprofundus sp. | reverse complement strand
TTTTTTACTGACTTAATTCAGTAATAATGAAATTATCCCTATTGTAGGGATTTATCAATACTTAGCAAATAATAGCGAGGCTTCCATGTTAGAAAAAAACCAGGCTGCACCAGAATTTAGTTCTAAAAATCAGGATAATCAAGCTGTTGAGCTATCCTCATTTAAAGGCAATAAGAATGTTGTATTGTATTTTTACCCCAAAGACGATACGCCAGGCTGTACAATAGAGGCCAATGATTTTACCCGATTGGCGAATGAGTTTGCTGCATTGGATACTGTAGTGATCGGTGTGAGTAAAGATTCTTGTAGCAGCCATACAGATTTTATCGCTAAATTTAATTTACAGCTGGATTTGCTGGCAGATGAATCTGGCGAATTATGTGAGAGCTATGGTGTCTGGCAAGAAAAAGAAAAAAATGGGGTGAAAAAAATGGCCATTCTTAGGTCAACTTTTGTCATTAATAAAGCGGGAATGCTGGCCGAAGCGCTCTATGGTGTAAATCAAGAAGGCCATGCCCAGGGTGTGCGGGGAAAAATTCAGCAGCTATAGGCGGAGCACCGTTTCCAGCAATGGACCCCCGATAAAAAACTTCGGGGATGACGCGCCCACACAATAATGAGAAGTTACCTAGTTTTTTATAAACGATTCATCAATTTTACGTAGATACTTAGAATCAGGAGTGAATATGAATGATAAGGAACGGGTTGCAAAACAGGCTGCCAAACTAGTGGAAGATGGAATGATCGTTGGCTTGGGAACAGGCTCAACCGCTGATTATTTTATAGAAAAGCTGGCTAGACGAAGAATTAAAGAAGGGCTAAGAGTAAACTGTGTGGCAAGCTCTGTGGTCAGCCTGTTGAAGGCGCAGCAATTGGGCTTGCCTATGATTGCCATAGAGCATTTAACCGAGCTTGACCTGTATGTTGATGGTGCAGATGAAGTCACTGCCGAACATACTTTATTAAAAGGTCAGGGGGCAGATCTGGTTAAAGAAAAGCTTTTAGCCCGTGCGAGTGATCAATTTATTGTATTGGTAGACAAAAGCAAAATGGTCAAGAATATTGGGGATCGCTTTCTGATTCCTGTCGAGGTCATGCCCTTTGCGTGGCAACTGGTTAAACAAAGCCTTAAACAGTTTGGTGGTCATGGCGCATTACGCCAAAATAGCAATGGCAGCGGCTTGGCGGTCACATCCTATGGCAGCCTGGTGTTAGATATGGCTTTTGAGAAAGATCTGGATTGCGCCGAATTAGATGCAATCTTAAATGCCACACCGGGTGTGGTAGAGCATGGTATTTTCTACGGTTTAGCCAACCGTGTTTTGCTGGCAGATAAGGGGACTGTTCAGGAGTTGGAGTTAGAGGAATAACTAAAATACATCTCTTTATGCTGTGATAAAATACAGCGAATTCATCAGGAGATTTGATTACATGTTGCGGAACTTTCCAGAAGCAGGGGTGGCATATGCGCACCATAAACGCGATTATATGATTGCTGCTTTTACCTTTGTGATTACGGGTATTTGCTTGACCATTGATGGCTATGGCAGTCGTGAACTGCAATGGGCATTAGCCTTTTTTGGTTATCTGTTTTTGGTTCTTCTTTTATCAGGCGAGTCTAAGTTATTGCGTATGCAGGTGGTCGTAGCTTTGTTGTTCGCAACAGCCGGTGAAATTTTTGCCTCCCCCTATATGGAAGGTTATATCTATCGCTTTGGCAGCGTCCCCCCTTATGTTCCGGCGGGGCATGGTATGGTGTATTTGACGGCTGTTGTTTTGGCGCGTTCTGGTTTCTTTTTGCGTCATGCCCGGGTAATCGCACTGTTTACGGTGGTCTCCTGTGGCTTATGGTCGGCCTGGGGGCTTAGTCCTTTTGCACAGCGTAGCGATCAAATTGGTGCGATCCTGTTTTGTGTGTATTTGATTTATCTGTTTAAAGGTAAATCGCCTATGGTCTATCTCGGCGCTTTTTTTATCACCACCTGGCTGGAATTAGTGGGGACAACGGCTGGCACCTGGGCATGGGCGGTTGTTGACCCCGCCTCTGGCCTAACCCAAGGTAATCCGCCGAGCGGAGTCGCGGCCTGGTATTGCCTGGTTGATGCCGTTGCCATGGCAGGTGCGGCTCCCGCGCTACATTTACTACAAAAATTAAGCAATAATCTGCTGCAATTTAAGCAGCTGGTTAGAGTACGTAGTGAAAAGTAAGTAAAATAGTGCGAAGTATACTTCGGGCTTTATCACACCCCCACAATAAGAGCTGGATAGCTATATCAGCTCTCGCATAGAGAAAAAATAGAAAATGCATTATATAGAACCTAACCAGGATTATCGTACCCATAGTACTAGCAATGATTCAGCGGAAGCGCTAAGAGCTGCCGCAGTCAAACATTACGATGCCTGTTATTGGGATTACCTGTTTGCATGGAGTGGGCGCAATGATTTAGCCCTGCACTATGGTTACTGGGATGACAAGACACAATCACACACGCAATCATTGTTAAACAAAAATCAAAAACTCTATGAAGCGGCTGATATAAAGCCCGATGATTATGTGTTGGATGCGGGGTGCGGTATTGGTGGTAGCTCAATCTGGATGGCAAAAAACCATGCCAATCGTTTAAAAGCCATTACCATCAGTGCAAAACAGGCTTATTATGCAGGGCGACATGCAAAACGGCATGGCGTTGCTGAGAAGATTGATTTTGAAGTCTCTGACTTTTGTCAAACACCCTATGCAGATGAAACCTTTGATATCGTCTGGGGGCTGGAAAGTGTCTGTCATGCGCTCAATAAAGCCGACTTTATCCGTGAAGCTTTTCGGGTTTTAAAAAAAGGGGGGCGTTTGGTGGTTTGTGATGGCTTTTTAATGCAGCGTGAAATCGCTGATGAAGATTGGCCTGCCATGGTTGATTGTCTTGATGGTTGGGCTGTGCCTAATTTATGTCTGCGTGATGAATTTCAGCAATTATTAAGTGAACAAGGCTTTGCCAATATTAACTATGATGATATTACCGAGCAGACTCTGCCTTCTGCTGATTATATGTACAAAGTTGCTAAACGCCTGGAGCCAGTACAAAAAATGAGCCAATGGTTAGGCTTGCGTAGCGAGACCCAGACAGCTAATTTTAAGGTGGGTATGGCACAACAGCATTTATTCCAGAATAAATTAGTGGAATATGGTATT
>DAOVWV010000301.1 GCA_030636485.1 Methyloprofundus sp. | reverse complement strand
TGAAATAAATAAATCGATAAGTTGGGCCGAGTCAGAAAATCTTGATAGTTTCTATCTTGAAGTGATAGCTAAGCCCTGTAGCAGGATCCGAACATCAAAAATTGAATCTTAATTTAATAATCAAAACCAATGAGACCTGACTCAATGTCAGTAAGCTAAGCATAAAACGTAACTTCTCATTATTCACGGGTAAATGCAGATAAAGCTTGCGCTCAGCTTGACTGGGTAAGGTCGTCATTCCCGAAGTCTGTTATCGGGAATCTACGTTGAGTATAGATTCCTGCTAACCGCATGTAGTAATGACGGTTTTTTTGCATCGTGCCGGTGATAATGAGACGTTACCCCTAAGCATCCCTCCCCCCTATTTAATTTTTTTAATCAGTGAATAGGGAACCGGTTTACCAAATAAAAAGCCTTGCACTGTGTCACACCCATGCCGTTTAATAAACTGGTATTGCAGTTCAGATTCAACCCCTTCAGCGACAACCTTAAGGTTTAGATTATGCGCCATCGTTATAATGGTTTTTACCAGCGCATCATCTTCTGGGGTTTTTCCTAAGTCACGCACAAATGACTGGTCAATTTTCAGCGTATTTAGAGGCAGTTGTTTTAAGCGGCTTAGCGATGAATAAGCCGTGCCAAAGTCATCAATACTGAGCTCTATACCGAGGTTACGTAGGTGTTCAAGGCTAGTACAGACATCCTTACTTCCGGGGCCAAATAGGCTTTCGGTAATTTCCAGTTCCAGCCGTGAAGCAGGAAATCCTGTTCTGTCCAAGATAGCGGCGACCACTTCATGCAAATCTTTGCGAATAAATTGAGCCGGGGACAAATTAACAGCGAGACTGATCTGTGACGTTGCATCATTTTTGTTTGTTAGCATATCCCGGCAAGCCGTTTCCAGAACCCATTCATCAATTTTGGCGATTAGACCGCACTCTTCAGCTAATGGAATAAATTCACCAGGCGATATTGCTCCCTCGTCCGGGTCACTCCATCGAGCAAGCGCCTCAACACCTATCAGTTTAAGGCTGTGAGTGTCGAATCGAGGCTGATAATGAACGCGTAAACGGTTTTCTTTCAACGCTTTTCTTAACCTAGTTTCTAGCAATAATCGGCGTTCAGCGCGTTCATTCATTTTTGCGGAAAAAAAAGTAAATTGATTTCTCCCTTGATCCTTAGAGCGGTACATTGCAGTATCGGCATTTTTAACAATGGTTTCAGCACGCTCACCATCATCAGGAAACAGGCTGATACCTATGCTAGAGGTAACATGTAAGCTATAACCATCCACTATGATTGTTTCAGCGATGACTTTGGTAATTTTTTGTGCCACACCTGATATATGGGATGCTTGCTGAATTTGCGGCAATAATACTGCAAACTCATCACCACCAAGACGGGCAAGGGTATCACTCTCTCTAAGGCAGGCTGATAAGCGTTTGGACACCTGAATCAACAATTGGTCACCGATTCCATGCCCTAGAGTATCATTTATAATTTTGAAGCGATCCAGGTCAAGAAACATAACGACTAGCTTTTGCTTGTTGCGCCTGGCCTGGTCAATTGCCAGGCGTAAATGATCATCAAAAGTAATACGGTTACTTAACCCTGTCAGAGTATCATGGTAAGCCTGATATTTAAGTTGCCGGGTTAATTCGGTTAATTCCTGTGTTCTCGCGTTAACCTTGCCTTCTAACTCGTTACGTGCCTTAAGTAACTGAAGATCGCGCAGTTGAATCTGACTGAGCATATTATTGAAATCATCAACCAGTGCACCGATTTCATCCGTTGATATTTTTTTAGCCCGTAATGCATAGTCCTGAGTTTCAGAGACAGTACGCGCTGTTTCGGCAAGCTTAAGGATCGGCCTTGAGATGATCCGCTGTAGGCTTCTGGACAGGATCAAAGAAAATAATAACGCTAGAGTGAACACCCCTAAAGCAATTAAAAAATGATTTATCTGCCGCTTTTGTAGATTACTATAATCGGCCACCAGCATGATATAAGCTAAAAGTTCATTTTCATGATAAATGGTATCCACCACAAACTGATTGCCGTTTAAACTGCCACTATCAGGATTAGGTAATTTATCTGGAATACTATAACTACTCGCATCACGTTCATAATATGCGAAAAGTATTTTATTATTTGTATACAAGGCCGCACTCACTATATCGGCATCACTTTGTAGCGTATTTAGGGTTTCTTTAGCTGACTCGGCATCATTAAAAACAACGGCTGCAATTGAGTTATTTGCAATAATGGTCGCCTGGATCTGTACATGATCAAGCATCGCATTGCGTAACGATAACCAATCATTTAGTGCAAACCCCAGTGATGTGGATAATAAGGCACTGAGACTAGTGAGCAACAATACATTGATCAATTTTTTACGTATTGATGTTTTAGTTTGAATAGTTTTCATCAACTACCCTCCCCAACAATCGTTGCCAGCTTCAATAGCTTGGAACTCATTCTCAGGCCTACCTGGCGGGACTTGCGCAGGTTTACCTGAAAACCGATACCGGAGCCATTACGCACTAAAGTAACCAATATATCCCGATGGAAGGCGTGGACTGATTTTTGCTCAGTAAAGTCAGCAATGGTTAGCATAGGGCGATCCAAGCCAGGATGCATTTCACCAACAAAGCTTCCAATGGCATCCTTTGAGACTAAAATAATATGACAGCTTTGACTCATAGACAATGAGTTAATCATAACAACATTAATGGTTTTACCACTGGCCTTTTTACCGTCAATAATGTTGATAGCGTGATTACGAAGGGGAGCACGATATAAACAAAGTAACAACGGGGCATTTTGTTGCTTATGGGATTCATCTGGCCAGCTAACAAAACGAATGATATTTAAAATAAAATCTGCTTTAACCTGGGCAGTACAATCAACATTTAATTCTGCCTGGGCATTAGATAGAGTGGTAATTCCAAGCAGTAGCATTATGCACAGAAACGCCTTTAGACACAGACGAAAGGTGTATTGATTTATCACCGTCACACGGTGTGACAGCGCTACAAAAATACACTGCAAATAAGCCCGTATCAAAGGTCAAACCTCAAGATTAACTTGCCCCAGTTTTCTCGTTCTGTCCGTTCCGTATTATGCTGAGTACCGAAATCTGCGGCAGGATCATAGCCTCGAATATTAAATAAATTGACACCAAAAGAATAGGATAAATGATGAGTAAAATCACCCGAAGCAAAGATATTAGTCATTAAAAAGGCACCTGGATCATCATCGGGAAAAGTATTGGTATCTGCTATAAAGCAGTGAGAAACCAAAATGATACGTTGCATAATAATTGTAATTGACAATTAAACTCGTGCTCCAGCTGGCTAAATAAGGTCAGATTAATATTCGCATTTTGCCATTGGTAAGTATAAGCTAGCTCTACCGACTCTATGCGC
>DAOVWV010000059.1 GCA_030636485.1 Methyloprofundus sp. | reverse complement strand
TTTATGACCTTAAATACCTGTTCCCTGCAGATCAAACAGACGAGCGTTTATAATATGAAAGTAATGGTGACTGGCACAGCCGGTTTTATAGGTAATCATCTTGCGATAAAGTTATTAGAGCGCGGAGATGAAGTCATTGGTATTGATAATTTAAATGATTACTATGATGTAAATTTAAAATTAGCACGTTTAGAGCGTATAAAAGACCATCCTAATTTTACGGATGTCAGAGCAGATATTTCCGATAGAGAGCACATGGAGCGATTGTTTAAAGAACACCAGCCACAACGGGTGGTCAACCTGGCGGCTCAGGCAGGTGTACGCTACTCCATTGAAAATCCACATGCATATATAGAAAGCAATATTGTGGGTTTTCTTAATATATTAGAAGGTTGTCGGCATAATAATGTCGAGCATCTGGTGTATGCATCCAGTAGCTCTGTTTATGGTGCGAATGAAAGCATGCCATTTTCGGTGCATGATAATGTTGATCACCCTTTAAGCCTTTATGCAGCGTCTAAAAAATCCAATGAATTAATGGCACATACCTACAGTAATCTGTATGATTTGCCGACTACGGGGTTGCGCTTCTTTACTGTTTATGGGCCTTGGGGACGGCCTGATATGGCTTTGTTTCTGTTTACCAAAGCGATAAAAGAAGGTAAAAAAATTCAGGTGTTTAACTATGGTAAGCATCGTAGAGATTTTACCTATATAGATGATATTGTTGAAGGTGTTATGAGAACACTGGATAATGTCGCCCAGCCTAATCCGGACTGGAGTGGTAAAAACCCAGATTCAGGTACCAGCAAAGCGCCTTGGCGCGTTTATAATATTGGTAATCAAAGCCCAGTCGAGTTAATGGATTATATCGAAACGCTGGAAAAATATTTAGGTAAAACGGCTGAAAAAGAGTTATTGCCTCTACAGCCAGGAGATGTTCCTGATACCTATGCGGATGTTGAAGCGTTGGTGCAGGATGTCGGTTATAAGCCAGATACAACAATTGATCAGGGTATAGAAAAATTTGTGAGTTGGTACGATAGCTACTACAAATAATCCATTAATTGATATTATTATATTGCGGTAAAGCCATTGACTAAAGAAATACAACAGCCACCGCTGATCGCTCATGTCATTTATAGGCTGGGGATTGGCGGTCTGGAAAATGGATTGATTAATTTGATTAATCATATGCCGGCAGATAAATACCGGCATATGATTATCTGTTTAAAAGGGAGCACCCAGTTTCGTGAGCGCCTAAGGCGTGATGATGTGCAGATTATTGATTTGCAGAAAAAAGAGGGTCAGGATTGGCGTTCATTTGTTTCACTTTATAAAATACTACAGCAATATAAAGTCGATATTATTCATACGCGAAACTTGGCAGCAATCGAGTATCAGATGCCTGCTTTTCTTGCGCGGGTAAAGTACCGGGTACATAGTGAGCATGGCTGGGACACCTTTGATCCTGAAGGCAACAATAAGAAATATCAACTCTTAAGGCGTTTAATCAGCCCCTTAATACAAGTGTTTATCCCCTTATCCTTGCATTTACAAAGTTATTTAATTGAAAAGGTGGGTATTCCGGAGCAGAAAATAACTAGAATCTGCAATGGAGTGGATATAAAAAAGTTTTACCCTGCCAAAGAAAGACGGGTTATTCCTGATTGTCCGTTGTCATTTGAACAATATAAGGTCACCATTGGAACGGTTGGGCGGATGCATGGCGTAAAAGACCAGCTGACTTTGGTTAAAGCCTATATCGCTTTATTAGCAGCCAGCCCTGAACTTGTTGGCCAGGTAAATTTAATTTTGATAGGTGATGGGCCGCTTAAAGAACAAGCGGTTGAGTTGCTAGAAAAAAAACAGTTGGCAGGCAGCGCATGGCTACCCGGTGAGCGGGATGATATTGCCGAGATTATGCGTTCACTGGATATCTTTGTATTGCCTTCGCAGGCTGAGGGTATTTCCAATACCATTTTGGAAGCGATGGCAACAGGATTGCCTGTTATTGCTACAGCGGTAGGGGGGAATGTGGAATTGGTTCAAGCAGGTCAGACAGGGGAGTTGGTGCCCCCCTCAGATCCTGAGGCAATGGCAGCCGCGTTGTTAACATTAATTAAAGACAAGCAGAAAAGACAGCAACAGGGTGAGTTGTCATACCAATGTGTACTGGATAACTTTTCAATACAGGCGATGGTCAATAAATATACTGATGTGTATAACTCATTAGGACTAAATAGGAAGTAATAATATGTGTGGCATTGTTGGTATCTTTGATATAACAGCAAAACGTGAAATTAATCGTGATTTATTGTCACGCATGAATGAAACGCAGTTTCATCGTGGTCCCGATGGAGGGGGCTTGCATAGAGAAGCTGGTTTGGGGTTGGGGCACAGGCGCTTATCTATCATTGATTTATCTCACGGTCAGCAGCCGATGCATAGTCAGGATGGTAATGTTGTGCTGACCTATAATGGTGAGGTCTATAATTTTCCTGAGTTACGCAAAGAGCTTGAGGCTTTGGGCTATCGTTTTAAAACCCACTGTGATACCGAGGTGATTGTATATGCCTGGCAGGCATGGGGTGAAGACTGTGTTCTGCGTTTGCGGGGGATGTTTGCATTTGCAATCTGGGACAGGAGTAAGCAGACTTTATTTCTGGCAAGAGATAGGTTGGGTATTAAACCTTTATTCTATTCACAACTCAGAAATGGTCAATTTATATTTTCCTCTGAGCTAAAAGCACTGCAAGAGCACCCTGATCTACCGCGGGAAATGGATCCAGCAGCCATTGAAGAGTATTTTGGTTTTGGCTATATTCCTGACCCCAAAACAATTTATAAAGATGTTTATAAATTAGAGCCGGGTTTTTGCTTGAGTATTAAGCATGGTGCCAAGTCATATCAGCCACGACAGTATTGGGATGTTGATTTTAATGCTTCTTTGCAAGGCTCAGCTGAAGACCTTGGTGAAGATTTAATAGCGCGGGTGCGTGAAGCGGTCAAAATTCGTACGATTGCCGATGTACCTCTGGGCGCTTTTTTATCAGGAGGCGTGGACTCCAGTGCAGTTGTTGCAATGATGGCGGGCTTGTCGACAGACCCTGTGAATACTTGCTCTATTTCTTTTGGGGATCCCAAGTTTAATGAATCACAATTTGCCGCACAAGTCGCCGGGCAATATAATACTGCGCATCGGGTAGAGCAGGTGGATCCTGAAGATTTCAGTTTAATGGGTAAGCTCGCCGGTATCTATGATGAGCCTTATGCAGATAGTTCGGCCTTACCTACATATCGTGTATGTGAACTGGCAAAAAAACAGGCGACTGTGGTTTTATCGGGAGATGGTGGTGATGAAAACCTGGCGGGTTATCGTCGTTATCGCTGGCATACCTATGAAGACCGTATGCGTTCCATTATGCCGGATGCACTACGTAAGCCATTATTTGGTTTTATGGGCAATGTCTACCCTAAAGCTGACTGGGCACCGAAAATATTTCGTGCAAAATCAACGTTTGAATCAATCGGACGTGATTCTATAGAGGGTTATTTTCATAGTGTTTCTGTTAACTCTAATGCTATTCGGTCAGCACTGTTCAGTGAGCAACTGCAAAGTGATTTGCAGGGTTATCAGGCGGTCGAGGTTTTTAGACGGCATATGCAAAACGCACCGAGCGGTGATGCGCAGTCTTTAGTGCAGTATCTGGATATTAAGACATATTTGCCTGGGGATATTTTAACCAAGGTAGATAGAGCGAGTATGGCGCATGCTTTGGAAGTCAGGGTGCCACTGTTAGATCATGAGCTGGTTGAGTGGATCGCTAAATTGCCGCCTGATTTAAAATTAAATAAAAAAGAAGGTAAATATATTTTTAAAAAAGGATTAGAGCCTTATTTACCGAATGATATTTTATACCGACCTAAAATGGGCTTTGGTGTGCCATTGGCGAGTTGGTTTAAAGGGCCGTTAAAAGAGCAGGTGAGGGAGTCTTTGCTGGGTGAACGTATGGCTGATTGTGGCTTATTTAATCAGCCGTTTCTGACTAAGGTCGTTGATCAGCATCAACGAGGTCTTAGAGATTATAGTACGACGATCTGGTCATTGCTGATGTTTAATTCATTTCTGGATAAGAGTGGCTGATATTTTTTTATAAAATATATTTACTTAAATTTATGGTATTATTAGCATAAGAGTTATGGTGCTAGTTAAATTGCGAAAAGTGGATGTAATTCTTGCTCTTAGAAAGTGGGAGTAAGCCAAAGACGGAGTATGTCTTTAGATATATTAGATTTTGAAATTGAGTATTGGGCTAGTGCAGCACTGGTTCTTTAAATAAGCTAATGTAACTGTATAACATAAGTTTAGGATAGAAAAATGAATGATAATAATCAACAAATAGATAGCACAGTTAAAAAAATAAGTGATCATAAGGTTTCTGCCAAAAGGCGTACTCTGGTTAAAGGAACTATGGGGGCACTTCCTGCTGTCTTGACTTTAAGAAGTGGAGCTGCGTTTGCATTGGATAGTTCAGAAGTATGTGTTCCATTTGATAATGCTAAGGCAGCCTCCGCATCAGTATCGGATAACCTAGATATTATAGCGACGACTGCTGACATATGGGTGCGTGAGCCGGTTTACTATCGGGAAGTACTTGATGTTAGCGATTCTTCTACCTTTAAAGTTTATCATGAAGACCCCATGGCAGAGGATAATTGGCGATCTGAGGATTATATAATGGGTGTCAGCGGGGCAACATACGAGAATGCTGACCCTTTTCCTGCTCCAGGAAGCGAGCTTGGCATGGTCGTTACTGGGGGGGATAAAACGGATCCAAAGTTTCAGTATTCAGCTACTGTACCAGGTTATGCATTGGCTGTTATGAGTGAAACTGGCTCTAAAACCAATGTCATTGGTAATGCTGCTGCTAATGCAAACGGCCTTCCTTATATCACTAATTCATGCTGGTGTTCAGCAACACCGACGGCTTAATAGAGTGTTTGATTTTCTGGAGCTTTAGATTAAAGTGGAAAGGGTTTGGTCAATCCCAGAAAATGCTAATATAGTCATTGAAAACTGGGGTGAAAATGCAATTATTTATTCTTCTTTGTCTGGAGAAACCCATTTATTAAATGAGCTGGCATATGAAGTATTAATGTTATTTCAGGCGGGTTCGGAAACGTTTACAACGCTTATCGATAAGTTGTACACGATTTTCGAAGTGGAAGATAAAGCAGATCTGGAATTACAGATACAGAAGTTGATGACTGACTTTGAAAATTTAGGCTTAATAGAATCGACTGAATGTGAAAATTAAGGATATTTCATTTAACCTGCTTGCCAGGAAAGCAGGTGGAAGCCGTGGTCTATGTGTCAGTATCGGAGCGTTTGTAGTCAGGCTGCGTACTCAGGAAAAGGCTTTTTTGCGTACTTTTTCCTTACTTTATCAAGACTTTCAAATATCAACGGATGAATTGGTTGATTTTCATATAGACATGCGCAGACCTAGTGGTTATCGCCGTTGGCTGAAGGCACAGGTTATTTTCAGTATTGATGGACATACGCCCTTTGAACCTTTCCCGCTAGATCATGCCATGCCCTTGTTTGAGTGGGGCTTAAACTGGTGTATTGCGAGGCGTGCGCACCAATATTTAATATTGCATGCCGGGGTTGTTGAAAAACAGGGGAAAGCCATTATATTTCCTGCCTTACCAGGTTCTGGTAAAAGCACCTTAAGTGCGGCTTTAGGTTTGCGTGGCTGGCGTTTTTTATCGGATGAATTTGGCATGGTAAGGGGAAGTGATGGGTTGCTACAGCCTATACCCAGACCTGTGCCATTAAAAAATGAATCTATTCAGGTTATTCAGGATTTTTCACCTTCTGCCGTCATTGGCCCTTTATTTCCTAAAACCCGCAAAGGAACCGTCGCACATCTACAGTCTCCCCGTATCAGTGTGGAGCAATCCAGGCAACTCGCTAAACCGGCAATGATTATTTTTCCGCTTTATCAGTCAGGGGCTGAAACAACGTTTAAAAGCCTTGCCAAACATTATGCCTTTCTTAAGCTATCCAGTAATGCATTTAATTATGAAGTCATGGGGTTAACCGGATTTGAGCGGGTAAGGGATATTATTAATTCCTGTGCTTGCTATAACCTGATCTATAGTGATCTGGATGATGTTATCAAGCAATTAGATGCAATGATAACCCAAGAGGGTAGCGATGACTTATAGGTCCCAAGGCGCTCGCCAACTGTTGTTGAATGCGTTTAAAAATCCAAAATCTTTGCAACAATTAGAACTGCATGAATGGGAGTTGTTGATTCGTTGCACCCGTAGCAGTAAGTTAGTGGCAGCGCTCGGTAAGAAAATTGAATTCAACTGCCCTGAAGTGGTGTTGCCTGAAAAAGTAATGGCGCACTTTCAAGGCGCACAACAGTTGGTTGAGTATCGTAAGCAATTACTTATCTGGGAGCTGAACCGCCTTAATAAAGCATTGGCAGCACTTGATGTCGATATTGTTGTTTTAAAGGGAGGTGCTTATATCTTATTAGATTTGCCACTCTCGGTGGGGCGGTTGCTTGCTGATATTGATATTCTGGTAGACAAAAAAGAGATAGAGCGGGTTGAAAAGCACTTGCTTGCACAAGGATGGCAGTCTGCAAAACTTGATGAGTATGACCAGCATTATTATCGCACCTGGATGCATGAAATTCCGCCATTGCGTCATCAATATCGTTTTATTGAGGTTGATATACACCATACCATTCTACCTCTAACAAGCCGTTTGCACCCGGATCCTGAGCGACTGTTGAATGATGCAATCAGTCTAGACAAGATGGCATGTAAAGTACTATCCCCTTGTGATATGGTACTGCATAGCAGCGTGCATTTATTTTATGATGCCGAGCTTAAGGCGGATGATTTTAGGGATTTAGTTGATTTGCATGAGTTGTTAAGCTTTTTTTGCCAGCAAAGTGCTGATTTTTGGACAAAGCTTGAGGCAAGATCCGAAGAATTATCTTTTCAACGGCCTTTATACTATACCTTATATTTTTCGTGGCAATTACTGGGCACGCCAGTTCCGAATGAGCTATTGATTCGTTGTAAAGGCCGACCTTTGTATCTGCCAAGAAAATTAATGGAATATCTGATACCTCTTGCATTATTACCAGAGCATCCGGATTACCCTGAAAAAAAAGTGGCCTTTGCGCGATGGTTGCTTTATATACGCTCACATTATTTACGTATGCCATTGCACTTGTTATTACCTCATTTATTTAAAAAAGCGAGGAAGCGCCTAGAGCCTGTTGTGACGTAATATAACTGGCTCAGTTATTGATTTTAGGGAGTCAGACTAAAGTCTGTCCCCCTCAAACAGAGGAATTTTAGCTTTTGCACATATGAAAATTTTACATATTCTTGATCATTCTATTCCACTGCACAGTGGTTATACTTTCCGTACCCGGGCAATTCTGCAACAGCAGCGCGCGCTGGGCTGGCAAACGTTTCATTTGACCTCTATCAAGCATATCGGAGCAGAACAAGCGGTTGAGGAGGTTAATGGACTAAGTTTTTATCGTACTCCCCAGGAGACAGGGTTTATGTCACGTTTACCTATTGTTAACCAATGGCTAGTCGTAAGCTCTTTACAAAAACGTCTGGATGAGATTATTCCGCAAATCAAGCCCGATATTATCCATGCGCACTCGCCGGTACTCAACGGCTTGGCTGCCATTAAGGCGGGTAAAAAATATAATATTCCCGTTGTTTATGAGTGCAGGGCTTTTTGGGAAGATGCTGCTGTTGACCATGGAACCAGCTCTGAGCACAGTTTACGTTATCGTCTGACTCAGTCTCTGGAAACCTACGTATTCAAACAGGCAAATGCAATCACCACGATTTGTGAAGGCTTACGTAAGGACATAAGTCAACGGGGGGTAGCTGAAAATAAAATTACTGT
>DAOVWV010000237.1 GCA_030636485.1 Methyloprofundus sp. | reverse complement strand
TAGGGTGGGCAGTTTTTTTTGCCCACCAATAAAGCTGACTAGGGTGGGCAGAAAAGACTGCCCACCCTACGCGCTATAGCTCGTCCCGCGTTAAATATATACCCAAAGGTCGGCATTCCCGAGGTCTGTTATCGGGAATCTACGTTGAACATAGATTCCTGCTAAAGCTTGTGCCCACGCTTGACTGGGTAGCATGCAGGAATGACGGGTTTTGCATAATTCAGAGGCCAGTGGATAATGAGAAGTTACAAAGAAGCACTGTAACCACCTGATTTTAAGGTGTTCCCATGTTTTTTTTGGGGGGGCTGACTAAAAATATTCTTCTAGGCTGTAATCAAAACCACGCTCTTAGAAAGTGGATATTTAGTTTATTATATGAATTCAGGGTAGAACAAATGATGCTTCTTCTGCAAAGTGCTGGGAATTAAAATAATGGTTCGGGTGTAGAGTCTTCGGTATCAAGTGGATTCTCACTAGTATTATCACTGATTAGTGTGTGTGAAGGTGCATATTGAGTTGGAGCAAATTCTTCTCTGAAATATTCCCAGCTACTTGTTGTTGATTCTTCATTAGCTAATAGTCCTGTCTCAGTATCAATAAGGGTTTTTACGATGCCGTCAGGCTCAACAAGTGGGTGTTCAGCTTTGTCTTTAAGGGCATAGCGCATAAAGTCTATCCATAAAGGTAATGCCGCCTTTCCACCTACCTCCGAGGCACCAAGGCTTTTTGAGTCATCTCGCCCTACCCAGCTTATGGCGACAATATCAGCTGTAAAGCCATTAAACCAGGCATCTTTTTGGTCGTTGGTTGTGCCTGTTTTTCCTGCCAAATCATTACGTAGGAGTGATTTGGCTTTGGTGGCAGTGCCTCTTTGCACAACATCCCGTAAAAGGGTATTCATTAAAAAATTAACTTGCGGGGAAATAATTTGCTGCGCAGGGGTATCTGTACAATTGGGGCAGGCTTGTGGTGGATTAGCCAGGTATAAAATTTCACCAGTGCTGGATTCAATGCGATCAATAAAGAAGGGGGTAATTAAATAGCCGCCATTGGCAAAAGTTGAATACATACGTGCCATTTGCAGAGGAGAGGCATAGCCACTGCCTAATGCCAATGATAGCTTTTCAGGAAGCTGTTTTTGCTTAAAACCAAAGCGTAATGCCGTTTCCGTAATATCCGGAATGCCGATAGAGCGGGTTAAGCGGATAGAAATCAGGTTTCTTGATTTGCGTAACGCGGTGCGGATACTGGTTGGGCCATAAAATTTATGACTGTAGTTTTCAGGACGCCATTCGCTTTCTTGCTCTGAGTTGTTTAGATCTACAATGGGGGCATCATTAATCATACTGGCAGCTGTATAGTCATGCTCCAGCGCGCTGGTGTATATTATGGGCTTAAAGCCTGACCCAGGTTGACGTTTTGCCTGGGTGGCTCGGTTATACTTATTGTTGAAATAGGCATAGCCGCCGGAAAGAGCAAGAATGGCACCATTTTTAGGGTTAAGCGCCACAAAAGCACTTTCAGCCTGAGGTGTCTGTGCCAGTCGCCATGATGAGCCATCCTGACGAACGCGGATAGTATCATGTAGATCAATGATATCTAGGTAAGAGGTGATATGTTGCTTTTTGGCGTTGTGTGGGGTGTATTTTGTGCTCCATGGACTATTTTTCCAGACTAGTGTGATATTGCTACCATCTTTAAGCTGGGCAGTTAGCTGTTTTTTGTTAATTGATGTAACTTCTGCTGGGGATGTGGCTCCTATATTGGGGCTGGAGTTGAGTGAGCGTTTTTGTGCTTTATTCACTCGATAGCTATAGCGTTCATCATAACGGTGTAAGTTGGTGCGTAATGCGGTGACAGCTGTATTTTGCAGATCCGATTGTATTGTTGTATAGACCTTTAAGCCGGCGGTATAGGCTATATTTTTATCGTAGCGATTGATAATTTCATTACGTACCATTTCTGCAATATAAGGGGCATACAAATCTCTTTGGGTTGTATAAGTACCCGCTGTGATAGGTGCAAGTTTGGCAATATTATATTCTTGCTGGTTAATGTTATGTAAATCTAACATACGCTTTAGCACATAATTGCGACGCAGTACTGCACGCTTAGGATTAGAGATAGGGTTGTAGCTTGAGGGGGCTTTAGGTAAGCCTGCTATCATACTGAGTTCTGCAAGTGTTAGTTGAGAAAGGGGGCGGTTATAATAAACTGCAGCAGCAGCGGCTATACCGTAGGAGCGTTGTCCCAGATAAATTTTATTAAGATAAAGCTCCATAATTTCGTTTTTTGTATATTCTTGCTCAATCTGGAAGGAAAGTATGATTTCTTTAAGTTTTCGCGTATAAGTTTTTTCATTACTTAACAAGAAGTTTCGTGCAACTTGCATGGTGATTGTGCTACCCCCCTGTTTTTTCTTGCCAGTTAATGCGAGTTGTATAACTGCTCTGGCTAATCCTTTGAAATCAACACCGTAATGAGAATAAAAGTTTGCATCTTCAGCGGAGACAAAAGCATTAATAAGTTGCTTAGGAGTATTGGTAATATTGATAGGGGTGCGAATTTTTTCGCCAAACTGTTCAATAAGTAAGCCATCCTGGCTATAGATTGATAAGGGTTGAGTGTATTGGATGTTACGTAGGATTTTTATATCAGGTAAGTCGGAACTGAAGTGCCGGTAGGTAAAATAGCCTATAAAAATACCTAGGATAGAAAAAATAAGGAACAGGCTGAATATCCATTTTATAATTCTTATTAAAAGCATGATTTTTACATAAAGATTACTAATTACGCCAATATTATACTGTGGTTTATTTTATATTTTTAATAAATAATAATTTGAGTTATGTGATCAATAGCATAATTAAAATTATAAATTCATGTAAATTAGCATTGTACGGCCAAGAAATTATCTGTTAACGGAGCTGAATTTGGTGGGTAATTGTGCCGTTATACTCTGAGTGGGGGGGCTGATGCGGAAAAATAACGTGTTGCATACCGGCATCATTCGCGTGAAACTGGAACAGAGTAGGTTAGCTCATTTACAGCAAGAGTGCTATGGGTAAAACTTAGTCCATAGAAATCTCTAGCCGCGACCGATTTAAGTGTAAGTTACTGGTATAAAATGATTTATTGGTATGAATTATGAGCGGAGTTAGTGCGAGATGCGGGTGTCATGCTGATTGCTGGGAGTGTCGTTTTACGAACTTACGGAAGTCAGGCTTGGCATTGAAGTCGTAAATTTTTGTGCTTAAGATCTCTGGTTTGCGGTGTTGGGACTCGTTTGTAAAGAGCGGGGTTTATAATGAAAGCTTAAGGTGAATTAAATTTTAAATAAGTAATCATTATATTTCAATAGGCTAGAGCTAATGCCTGTGATTGTGGCTAAGGCTTTTTGTAAACAGAGTATCAAAATTAAAAAAGATGGCTATACTTCTTACTAAATTAGGAAGTTGTTGATGCATACGCATTTTTCTCCTTATTTTTATTGTTAATAATCAGAAGAGTCTCTACATGAAATGGTTTAATCGTAAACATGAGCATCTTATCGGGATCGATATCAGTACTGCTGCAATTAAATTATTAGAATTAAGCAAAACAGGCGCTAGGTATAAGGTCGAAAGTTATGCTGTTGCCCCTTTGGCTCAGGATGCGGTGATTGATAGTAATATCTCTGACGCAGGCATGATTGCTGAAACTATTAAAGTAGCATTGAAGCAGTCTGGCGCTAAAGCACGGCATGTTTGTGTAGCGATAGCGGGCTCCGCGGTTATGACAAAAATAATAACCATGCCTGCAGATTTGTCAGAAGATGAAATTGAAGAGCAGATCATGGTTGAGGCCGATCAGTATATTCCTTATTCTTTAGATGAAGTTCGTCTGGATTTTGAGGTGCAACAAGTCAATGAAGCAAACTCTGATATGGTCGATGTTTTGTTGGCGGCATCACGTAGAGAAAATGTTGATGAACGTGTTGATGTTTTGGAAAGAGCGGGGCTCACAGCAAGCATAGTCGACGTTGAAGCCTTTGCAATGGAGAATGCATTTGCCTTGTTGAAGGATCAGCTTCCTAAT
>DAOVWV010000361.1 GCA_030636485.1 Methyloprofundus sp. | reverse complement strand
TTGGGTTTCATTAACCAGACGTAATTTCCAGACACGCAGACCTAATGTTTGCCCACCATGCGTCCAGAACCAGCCATAAAAGAGAAAACTGACACTGAATAAATATAAAGGGAAAATAAAGGTCGATTGGATCGCTTCGCCTTGATTAAAAGGGAGGAGTATTGCGGTAGCAAAAAAGAACAGCGCAATAACCAATATCAGGTCATAAAAAATAGCCGCAATTAAACGAAGAAAACCTGGTTTTGCAGGGGGTGCAATTAAACCAGGTTTTTGGGCTTGCTCAGTCAACTAAACTTTGAAGATAGCGAGTTTCTGACCTAGGAACATGCAGTAAGCCATTAAAATAGCGAACATGCCTAATGAAAAGATAAAAGGTGGCTTATGGAAAAGCAAGATAAAAAGGTCTGATATAGCGATACTTGCAATAAAAGGGTTGTCTAATAGAGCACTAAAAATTTTTTTAAGCATTGGTTCTCCCCACCGTCTGATGACTGTACTCGCTTCTTAAGCGTTTTTCTTATAGAGCGAGTAAAAAGTTTATTCAATATTATATTATAGTGATGCGTGATTCTACTATATAATTTATCCTAATTGTAAAAAATACACAGATATTGAGAGTTTTTTAGTTAGGGTTAGTGAACTAAATAGCGAATGATCAAAGTACTGCCAGCCTTTAAGGGGAGTATTTTTTTGATGTGGGTCGCTGTTATTCCTATGCTTACAATAATATCCGTATTTTTAGCGTCGCCTTGGTGCTTGTCATTAACAAAGGAAGAGAACAATTTTAAGTTTTTTTAAAAAAATAATAAATAAAGCGAAAAGCGAAGAAGGTGTTAGCTCAGACCCTGTTGCAACAACGGAAAAGGAGTTGATACCAAAAGTTTATACTCGTCCAGAGCATAATATATCGCGTGATCAAATTAGTGCTAATGCACTAAAGGTTTTATATCGCTTAAAAAATGAAGGCTATGAGGCCTATCTAGTGGGCGGCTGTGTCAGGGATTTGTTGCTGGGGCGGGAGCCTAAGGATTTTGATGTCGCGACTGATGCCAGTCCAGAGCAGGTTAAACAGGCTTTCCGTAATTGCCGACTGATTGGGCGGCGTTTTCGTTTGGCACATGTGTTTTTTGGTCGTGATATTATTGAGGTTGCCACATTCCGTGGGGCGGGCGATAAGGTACAGGATCAGCGTAAAGTTGATCAGGATGGGCGCTTATTGCATGATAATAATTACGGTACCATTGAAGAGGATGCGGTGCGTCGTGATTTTACCGTGAATGCCTTGTACTATAATATTAAAGACTTTTCGATTGTCGATTATGTGGGGGGGATGGATGATCATCGTGCCGGCATGATGCGGCTTATTGGTGACCCGGAAACACGTTATCGTGAAGATCCAGTGCGCATGATTCGGCTGGTACGCTTTGCGGTGAAACTGAGCTTTTCGATTAATCCTGAATGTGAAAAACCGGTCTTTCAGTTAGCCGATTTGTTAGCCAATATCCCGGCTGCCAGGCTGCATGATGAAGCATTGAAACTGTTTTTATCTGGCTATGCGGTAGAAACCTTTGAAATGTTGCGCCATTATGGTTTGTTTGCTCATTTATATCCGTTAGCCGAAGAAAGTTTAAGTTATGAGGAAGATGGTTTTCCTAGGTTATTTATTGCTAAAGCACTAGAGAATACTGATAAGCGTATTGCTGTCGGGAAAACGATTGCGCCTTATTTTCTGATTTCCACCTTTTTATGGGATGCGGTTAAAAATCAGGTGGAGCAAAATACCCAGGCGGGGCTACCTGAGTCGGTTGCCTTTCAGCAGGCGGCCAGTGCGGTTATCTCGCAGCAGGCGAAACATACCACCTTACCAAAATATATCAGTACTGCCATGCGTGAAGTTTGGGGTTTACAGGTGCGATTTAGCAGACGTAATGGCGCGCGGGCTTTCCGTTTATTAGACCATCCGCGGTTTAGAGCGGCTTATGACTTTCTGCTATTGCGTGCCGAAACAGGGGGGGCGGATGAGCAGCTTGCCATATGGTGGACAAAGTTTCAGGCGGTATCAGAAACAGAAAAACAGAAAATGGTTTCTGCCTTAAATAAAAATACGCCTAGAAAACGCCGACGTAAACGTAAGCCTGCGCAACAAAAACAAAAACAAGAGAATGAATAAAGTGGTTGCCTATATAGGGCTGGGAAGTAATTTAATTACACCTGAGGCGCAGATAGCTACGGCGAGGCAGGCGATTAATGCACTTGCTAATGTTCAGGAGTGTGCTTTTTCCAGCCTGTATCGTAGCCCACCGATGGGGCCACAGGATCAGCCTGATTATGTGAATGCGGTCATGGCTGTTAAAACAGATTTGTCTCCCATGCAGCTGCTGAGGTGTCTGCAAAAAATAGAGCTGGATCAGGGGCGGGTACGTAAAGATGAGCGTTGGGGTGCGCGGACTTTGGATCTGGATATATTGCTTTATGCTGAGGAAGTCATTGATGTGCCTGATTTGATAGTGCCACATTATGGTTTGGCGGAGCGTGCTTTTGTTGTTTATCCCTTGCAGGAAATTGCGCCAACAATCCATGTGCCTGGCAAAGGTGCTATTGCTGACTTGGTCGCGTTGTGTCCTTTGGACGGGCTGGAGAAAATAGCCGGATGAGTCAATATTCAACGCTCGACAAGGTAAAGCCTAAAACAATTTCTGACTTGCAGCAAATGAAGCAGGCCGGACAAAAAATAAGCAGCTTAACCGCTTATGATGCAACTTTCTCAGCCTTAATGGATCAGGCAGGTATTGATGTGCTGTTGGTTGGGGATTCTTTAGGGATGGTGGTGCAGGGGCATGCCAGTACCTTG
>DAOVWV010000120.1 GCA_030636485.1 Methyloprofundus sp. | reverse complement strand
CGACTGATATTGAATTTTCACTCAGGCATTGTGTTTTGTAAGCAAGCGATGAAAACATCTTAACCAGCGCATCCGACAGCTTACGATAGGACGCACACCAGTCCCTGAAAGATGCGCTTCGTGCCTCAGCACATCCTATGCCTGCGAACCTTAATCTACTACGCCTCTTAATACTAGCAACTCTCCCTACTTACCCGCTATATCCCCCCACAGAATTTTATGTAGTTGCACTTGAAACCGCACCGGCAATTGATCAGCCAGAATCCACTCAGCCAGCTCTGTTGGGTCTTGCTCACCCATTGCAGGCGAGAACAACAGCTCACATTTCTTATCTAGCTGATATTGTAATATTTTTTCTTTAGACCACGCATAGTCTTGCGCATTACATATCACAAATTTTAATTGATCCTCGCTGTTGAGGTATTGCAGGTTTGTATACAGATTACGCGACTCTTCCGCTGAAGCCGGTGTTTTTAAATCCATCACCTTGACGACACCAGGCGCTACCTTTGATATATCAATTGCCCCACTGGTTTCCAGAGAAACACTATATCCCTTATCTAGCAACTGCTCAAGTAAGTCCAGACAGGCTGGCTGCGCCAAAGGTTCTCCTCCCGTCACAGTCACATAATGCGTTTTATATTGCGCTACCTGCTCAATAATATGCGCAATACTATCGTTTTCTCCCCCAGTAAAAGCATAACTGGTATCACAGTATTGACAGCGTAAAGGACACCCTGTTAAACGAATAAAAACGGTAGGTAACCCTACTGTTCTCGACTCGCCCTGTAGGGAATAAAAAATTTCACTAATCCGTAATTCATTACTTTTCACTCGTGTTACAAACCTATACTCTGTAATTTTTCCGCCGCCCTATGCGCAGAACTTGTTTCAGCATATTGACTGCCAATTTGCCGATATAATTGTTTTGCTTTTTGCAGCTCATTCTCTTCAGCATAAATATCAGCGAGCTTCATCATCGCCAATCCCGCCTTTTCACTGTCTGGGAACTGTGTATATACCCGTTGAAAAGCAGGCTTTGCCTTAGCTAAATCATTGACAACTTTATACGTAGACGCTAACCAGAAAGTTGCATTGTCACTGTATTCACCTGCGGGATAGTCTTGCAGGAACTGCTTAAATAATTTAATCGCCTGTGGGTAATCACTGCTTCTTACACTGGCAAAAGCCTTATCAAAAGCCGCCTTTTCTGCAACGTTTGATTGAGATGCCTGCATAGGTGCTGCTAAGTCATGATACTCAGTGACTTCACCCACAATACCGCGCTCCTTTTCCAGTTGTTGTAAGCGCTGATCAATATCTAAATAACTATTTTTCTGACGCTTTTTTAAATTATTGATTTCATATGCCTGCTCTTCTAGCAATCCACGTAATTGCTGAATTTCCTGCTGTAATCTTTCTACGCGCCCCAACATTTCCAACATAGGCTTACTAGAAGCCGCATTGCCTATATAAGGCGCTCCATTAGCATAGCTTGAATGATTAATGATCGGGGGTAAGGCCTTAGGTTCCGCATAAGCGACACTTTGGACACATAGCCCTGTTATTAGCAATATCTTTTTCATTATTGATACACAATTTCTACACGGCGATTCAGCGCTAAAGAGTCTTCATTAGCCCCCATAGCCACGGGTTTTTCTTCCCCATAACTGACAATATCAACCTGGTTACTCATCACTCCAATCAATTGCATCATCTTAAACACCGACTTGGCACGCTGTTCAGCAAGCGCAATATTATATTCACGCGTGCCACGCTCATCAGAATGGCCTTGCAGCACAACCCTCTGATTAGGATGAGTCATTAAATAATGCGCGTGTGCTTCGATGACCGGATAAAACTCACTTAGAACCTGGCTACTATCATATTCAAAATAAATGACCCGCTTTGATAACGGACTGGCCGGATCAGTGAATTCTGTCGTCAGCATTAACGCTTCAATTGCAGTCAGCCCCATGATAGTACCATCATTGATGCGCGTTCCATCCTCATTATAAGTGATCGTATTACCATCAACCGTACTGACGACAGCACCATCAATGGTACTTGCCGCTGTATCATCTAAGAAATCATTCTTTTCTTCGTCTCCGGCACAGCCGGATAGCATAAATGCCATAAAAAGAAGAGACATGACTATTGAATTAATTTTCATATTTATAAACCCTTAATTAAAAATATCTGAGCATCATTTTTTAAATAGTGAAGCTTTACACGGATAGGCAAAAACCGTTCCTCCAATATTTTGACTTATTTACGCGGAGACCATGCTGGCTCTCTGACAGTCCCCACAGTATGCCGTATATCCTTCTTGGTCAAACCGTCCAGTGTCACTGTGGATAAGATTTCCTTATTCGCTTTATGTCGCGCATATATGACCGCTTGCCCATTCGGTGCAAAACTCGGTGATTCATCTAAAGGGCCTTCACTCAATACACGGCTGGAGCGTGATGCCAAATCCAGCGCAGCAATACGATAATTTCCCTGGTGCCCCCGTACCATCACGATGGTCTTGCCATCTGCGGAAAAGCTCCCCCGGGCATTATAATCCCCTTCAAAAGTAATACGCTCTGCACGCCCTTGACCATCACTCGCCATCATATAAAGCTGGGGAAGTCTCCCACGGTCAGAGGTAAACAGTATTTTTTTACCATCAGGCGACCAGGCAGCCTCAGTATCAATTGCCAAAGATCGGGTTAATTTTCTGATCGACAAATTTGCCAAGGTTAAAATATAAATATCCGCATTTCCATCTTTTGATAAGGTAAGCGCAAGCTGTTTTCCATCAGGAGACCAGGCAGGTGAGCCATTAATTCCCTTATATTTGGCAATACTTTTTCTCTGCCCAGTGCTTAAAGTCTGGATAAAAATTTCTGAGACCTTGTTTTCAAAAGAAACATAAGCAATTTTATCCCCTTTCGGTGACCAGGCAGGTGACATAATGGGTTCTTTTGACTGTGCCATGGAGACCCTGTTTGCACCATCATAATCAGCAATATTCAAATGATATTGCTGCTTGTTATTCTCTATTTCACTGGTGACATAGGCAATGCGTGAGGTAAAGACACCAACACTCCCCGTTAATTCCTTATAAATGGCATCACTTAAATGGTGAGCTGCCATACGTAATGACGCTGCTTCGACAGTCAGCCTTAATCCTTTTAATTGTTCTTTTTTATAAACATCAAATAAACTCATTTGCACATGATAAAGATTATTATCTTTAGTGATAAAACCAATCACCAGATAATCCTGCCCTGTTGCCGCCCAATTACGAAATTTAACATGTGCTGGCCGTGTGGGTAGCGTCAACATTTCATCCCGGGAAAGCAGCTTAAAATAACCACTCCCTGCGAGATCATCCGCAATGACTTGCGCAATATCAGTGCTTAATTGCTCTCCCTGAGGCATCGCAAAAGGAACAACTGCTATATTATGTGCACTTTGTACACCTTCAGTGATCTCTATGGTTAATTCGGCGCGTAAAAAATGGCTATACGCAACGACATTTAAACATAATAAAAATAAAGAGAGTGTTTTGGTTAATTTAATCACGTGTTACTCATTCAATAGACGGTTAATTGCTAGGAACAAAATGTAGGGCGAGCAGTCTTTTACCTGCCATTATACTCCACGCGAAGTATAACGCCGATAGGACTTGCTAATGCACACCGTAAAGCTGAATATTTTCCCTATCCACAGCCTACAAGTGAAGCCACCGACCTCGTCTATTGACAGACAAAGCAATGGCTCCAACTCATTACCTCATTTCATTCACACATTCAAACCCTGTCGGCTATATTATAAATGAAACAAACCTGCTTTTTTAAAGAGGGTAAATAATCCCGCAAGCGTCCCTTGATCCTCCGGCACATCCTTTCACCACACCCTCTGGACAATAACTGTCTTCTCCAGTATGGATAATGAAAGCACTGCCATTTTCATCAAAAATACTCAAAGGACTCGGCGATAATGTCACCCGGCTCGTTGTTGTTTGTAAAACTCCAATGCCATTTTTATCAATATTGATATTATTCAAATCACCTGAATGAAACGGGTGATTACCATCAGGATTAGTGTTACTTTCAGGACCTGGGTCAAAATGCCCTTGTGCATCTCCACAAGGTGTACATACTGCTGCCTCGTGAATATGAACACCGTGCTTTCCTACCGTTAATCCTGAAGTAATCGTAATATTTACATCAACTTGCTTAATCCCTTCATCAGATGAATGCTCTACCAATGTCGCTGTCCCGATAGGCGTGGTATTTTCTTCTCCACAAAGGTAAATCAGTGCGCCTCCTTTTTTAGGCTCATCTGCATACACACTAGATGCTAAGCAACTGCTAGCCACAAGTAGTAGTCCAGCTATATTTTTTTTGATTTTCACTTATCTTCCTCTAAATTTTTTTAACTTTTATTATTTTATTACCTGAATTCAGGTCATTCCTTTTCTATACTTCGTATGCTATACAATCTCCTTGATTTTTAATATTAAATTTCCATGCACCAGATTCAAATAGACTTTCCAAGTCATTACTGTGAGCTATTCGCTGATGTGCCTCTAACCTGGTGCAAATACAAAGCTAAAATGTCTAAATTGTTTAAACACTTGTGGATCCTTGGGGACAGGCAATGGCGATGCTTTATGTACCGCTCGCTCTACAGAGGCATCAAATAGCGGATTACCACTGCTTTTAAGCACAGTCACGGACATCACATCGCCAGTGGGAATAAGCGTCACTTTAATTTTACATGATAGCTTATTCGCCACTGTACTGGGTTGATTCCAGTTTTGTGTCACTTTACGTTTAATTAATGCTTTAGCATCCGCCGCTGCTTTATTGGCAATTTTAGCATTCTCCGCACGGATTCTATTAGCTTCAGCTTGCTTCGCTGCTGCGGCTTTCAGTTTTTCCTGTTGCTCGCGTTGTTGTTTTTCAGCCGCTATTTTTTTCTGCTTCTCAGCTTCTTTACGTGCCAATTCCTTTTTAGCCGCCTCTTTTTTACGCTTTTCTTCCACCTCAGCTTTTTGCTTTTTTTCCAATGCCCGCTGTTTTTCCTCAGCAAGCCGTTTTTGCTTTTGTTGTTGCTGTTTTTTCTTTTCTAAAGCAACTTTCTGCTGAATAAGCTGTAGTTTTTTTTGTTCTTGCTGAGCCGCTTCCTTACGCAGCCTACTCTGTTTTTTTGCCTGCCGCTCTTCCTCTAGTCGCTTATTTTTAGCTAATTCCAGGCGTTTCTTTTCTTGCTTTAACTCCCTGGCCAAGCCATCTTTTTGCTGTTGTCGCACCCGCCTTTTATCTGCTTGCTGCTGACGCAATTCTTCAGCCTTTGCTTCAACCAGCGTTTCATCTAAAATGCTTGCAGAAATAATTTCCGCTGTTTTCTTAGCTTCAACTTTAACAGGGTCATCGCCTAAATTATTAATAACAAACAGCGCCATAATAGCCATGTGCAACGCCAATGCCAGAATAAATGAAAGAACATATTTATGCATATTCAGAAATTTTCTGTCATCAGCCCAACATTGGGCACACCTGCATTTTTCAGGGCTCCCATCACCGTCACAACCTTACCGTACTCTACCTGTTTATCACCACGAATATACACCTGCGTACCTGGCTTGTTCTTACGTACAGCCGCAGTAAGCAACAATAATTCCTGTGCCGACACTGGCTCTTCCTCTTCACCATTGGCTAAATCAATATAATATTCACCACTCTGGGTAATCGTGATAATAACCGGAGTAGGCATATCATCCTGATCGACTGACTTAGCCTCTGCCTGGGGTAAATCCACGTCAACGCCTGACTGAATTAAGGG
>DAOVWV010000365.1 GCA_030636485.1 Methyloprofundus sp. | reverse complement strand
TTCCAATACGCTCCGGCATCATCAGTAAGATCCGCCCTGGCGATCATCCCGCCGTAACCGCCGACACCGAACGATAGGACTTCTTCCGTGTAAAGTGAATCAAAAAGACCCTGCAGGCTTACAACATCCCGCTTTCTAAAGTTAAACAGGCGATTATTCGTTCCAATAATGATGTCGGGGGACGTTTAATCGAAATGGCCGAAACGGAATATATGGTGCGTGGTTTAGGCTATATTCGTTCCACGGATGATTTAAAGACCATACCTGTCGGTGTTGATGCCAACGGTACCCCTATCCGCCTGCAAGATGTTGCCAATATCCATTTAGGCCCCGAATTACGCCGTGGCCTGGTCGAATTAAATGGTCAAGGTGAGGTCGCTGCTGGCATCATCATTATGCGCTTTGGTGAAAATGCACAGGCCACCATCAAGGCCGTAAAAGAAAAGCTGGAAGAACTCAAAAAAGGCCTGCCTGCGGGAGTAGAAATCATCCCTGTCTATGACCGCAGCGATTTGATTGGCCGAGCGGTTGCAACGCTGAATACGGCATTAATACAGGAATTGATTATTGTCAGTGTACTGGTGGGGTTATTTTTATTACATTTACGCTCTTCACTGGTGATTGTGATCAGCTTACCACTGGGTATTTTAATCGCTTTTATCGTGATGCGTTTTCAAGGTTTAAATGCCAATATCATGTCTCTGGGCGGTATCGCCATCGCCATCGGTGATATGGTTGATGGTGCGATTGTCATGGTTGAAAATGCGCATAAACATTTAGCAGAAATGCGCGCACGGAAAAATCGGGAATTAAATTCAGCAGAACGCTGGCAGGCGATCCGTGAGGCATCCAATGAAGTGGGGCCGGCATTATTTTTCTCATTGCTGATTATTACCGTCTCTTTTCTCCCTATTTTCACCATGCAAGCCCAAGAGGGACGGTTATTTAGCCCACTGGCTTTTACTAAATCGTATGCCATGGCCGCAGCAGCCATTCTAACCGTGACCGTCGTGCCGGTATTAATGGGCTATTTTATACGCGGTAAAGTCATTCCCGAACATAAAAACCCAATCAATCGAGGTTTACATTGGCTGCATACCCCAGCACTAAATATAGCCATGCGTTTTCGCCGTACTACCTTGCTTATAGCCGTGTTATTACTCGGCTCCACTTACTATCCTTTAACCCAGATCGGCAGTGAATTCATGCCTCCCTTAGATGAAGGGGATATTTTATATATGCCGACTACGTTTCCGGGAATCTCCATTACCAAAGCCAGAGAGTTACTCCAGCAAACCGATAAGATTTTAAAAACATTTCCTGAAGTCCATCATGTCTTTGGTAAAGTCGGCCGCGCCGAAACAGCCACTGATTCAGCGCCGTTATCCATGCTAGAAACCACTATTCGCTTAAAACCCAGGGAGCAGTGGCCTAACCCCGATAAAACCACCCAGGCACTGATGAATGAAATGGATAAGGCCATTCAGTTTCCGGGCGTTGCCAATACCTGGACCATGCCCATCAAAACACGTATTGATATGCTGTCTACCGGCATTAAAACACCGATAGGCATTAAAGTATCGGGAGCAGACTTGAATGTATTGCAAACACTTTCTGAGCACATTGAATTGGCCATGAAAACCTTGCCAGAAACCACCTCTGCTTTTGGTGACCGGGCTATGGGGGGATATTATCTGGATTTCGATATAAACCGTGAAGCGGCTGCACGTTATGGTCTAACCGTCGGTGATGTTCAGGATGTGATCAGTAGCGCCATTGGTGGAATGAACATTACCGAGACAGTCGAAGGCCTGGAGCGCTACCCTGTCAACTTACGTTATCCTCGTGAACTCAGGGATAATCTGGAAAGTTTGAAACGGGTTTTAATTCCTACCCCGACAGGGAGCCAGATTCCTTTGACATTAGTCACTGAATTAAAGCTAAGACGCGGCCCACCGTCCATTAAAAGCGAAAATTCCCGGCCTAATGCCTGGATCTATGTCGATATCAGTAGCTCCGATATCGGTGGCTTTGTCGCTAAGGCAAAAAAAGCACTGGCAGAACAAGTGAACATTCCGGCTGGCTATACGCTCACCTGGTCGGGTCAGTTTGAATATATGCAGCGTGCCGTTAAACGCTTAAAGATCGTCATTCCTATTACCCTGATGATCATTTTCTTTTTACTCTACCTCACCTTTGGCAATATAACGGAGCCTGTCATCGTTATGCTAACCGTTCCATTTGGACTTATTGGAGGAATATGGACGGTTTATTTCTATGACTTTAATTTATCGGTCGCCGTCTATGTCGGATTTATCGCCCTCGCAGGTACGGCGGCAGAAACGGTCGTGATGGTGCTTAATTTTATTGATATAGAGGTGGCAAAATTACGCCAGCAAAAGCAAGCTCCATTATCCTCACCGGAGATCAGTGCAGCCGTTACCACAGCAACCGCCATACGCGTCCGCCCCGTTGCCATTACCGCCTTTTCAACCATGCTGGGTTTGCTACCTATCATGATGAGTAGCGGTACAGGTGCCGATGTCACACAAAGAATCGCAGCTCCTGTCTTAGGGGGAATGCTGAGTGTTTTATTACTGAGTTTATTAGTCTTTCCGGTAATTTATAGTTTGGTTTTACAGTGTCAAGAAGGGCAAAGGGATAAGTAATGGCTGTAAATTTAATACGGGGGAATCCTGAAAAGTGTTATTCTGGCTCAGGTTGTTTTTAACACACTCATTGGGGAATAATTTGATTACTCTAAGGCTTGATCCAAAGTAACTACTCAGCGTAATTCTACACTCACCGAAGCAAGCTCATAAAAAACCATGAGACA
>DAOVWV010000051.1 GCA_030636485.1 Methyloprofundus sp. | reverse complement strand
GTGGGCAATCTTGTCTGCCCACCATGGTTAGATTGATGGTGGGCAAAAAAAACTGCCCACCCTACTTACTTTCACAGCCTCGAAACGAGAGATATAGGATGTGCTGAGGTACGAAGCGCATCTTTCGGGAGTCTAATGCGTAGCCAGCGTTTCTGTATTCACGCCCCCTTATATATAATTTAACCCAGAAACCTAAAACGATACCTACAATACAGGATACTATTTATGAGTAACTCAGTGCATATTGTTTGCCCTGCTTGTTCAGCAACCAACAGAATACCCGCAGCACGCCTTAGTGAACAGCCAAAGTGCGGCAAGTGTCGCCGCGCACTTTTTTCAGCTCATCCTGTCGAGTTGACAGCAAACAATTTTCCTCAGCATACCCAGCGCAATGATATTCCCGTATTAGTTGATTTCTGGGCTCCCTGGTGTGGGCCTTGTAAAACAATGGCACCCGCTTTTGAGCAGGCAGCCACTCAACTAGAGCCGCATGTGCGGCTTGCAAAGGTCAATACCGAAATTGAACAGAGCATAGCAGCCCGGTATGCAATCCGTAGCATTCCAACCCTGATACTTTTCCGGCAGGGTAAAGAGCTCGCCAGGCAATCCGGGGCAATGGGGACAAAAGATATTGTAAACTGGGTGCAGGCTCAAATATAAGGGCAGAAGGCTATGTTTAAATAAGAATACCCTCCCGATTCCTCTAAATTTATAAAATAAGTAAGAAAATGATCAGAAAAATCAACCAACTAACCTTTATCAGTGTTTTTATTACCCTCCTGGCAGCGTGTGGATTTCAGCAGCCAGACTATTTAACAACGATTAACGCGACTGACTTAAATAAAACCATGCAGAATGAGGATGTTTTTCTGCTTGATGTGCATACGCCAAGGCAACAACATATTAAAGGAACGGATTTATTTATCCCTTATAACGCGGTTGAAAAGTATCAGAGCCAATTACCGCAGGATAAAGACACGCCTATTTACCTATATTGCCTAGGTGGTCCTATGGGGACAACGGCAGCAAAATCACTGCACGATTTAGGTTATACCACACTGATTAATCTTGAAGGTGGTTCGAACGCATGGAGAAGAGCAGGGTTTCAATTTGAGTAAACTCAGTTGTTGCTATATAGACTCTCAGACATTAAATTTCCACTTTGAATCATAGGATGCGCTTCGTACCTCAGCACATCCTATGTTAATTCTCTTAACTTAATGGCCGTGATGCGGAGCGTGGGAATGAGAGCCTCATTATCCACTGGCATTTGAGCCATGAAGAATCCGTTATTTCTGCATGCTATCCAGTTAAGCGTGAGTACAAGCGTTAGCAGAAATCACTGTGTTAATAGTAGATCCCCGCTAACAGCATGCGGGGATGACGAGCAGTGCAATATTATTTACCTCATTAATAATGAGACGTTACTGTACGCGTTCCTAAGTATCTATTTTTCTTCGATTCTCTGGGGACAAACAGCGTATTTTTTGCCCGCATCCGTGACCGCGAGAGGTATAGACTTTGCTTATAAATTTTTACTAAACAATCAAAAACTGAGAGCTGTTACGCATAAATAACTATTTTCCTTAGGCATGTTAAATAAATGCCTGAAAAAATAATTAATTTTATTTGAGATAAAGTCTACATTTTTAGTTAAAAAATTGTGAGCAGTTACTCAAAATAATGATATTAATCAGTTCTGATAAATAAATAGATAAAGAATAATTATTATTTTTGAGATGAAACCTGCATTTTTAATGACAAAAATGAGAGCTATTGCTCATTAATAAATTTATCTATCTATAGGTACAAAAATTATCTAAAAATATTGAAATACTGTTTTTGAGAGCAAGTTAACGTTTTTAATTTTGAAAAAATATATGATTGTTCGCAACGGAACTATTTAATTTTGTTAAAAAATTAATTTTTATCATAATTATAAAAACCTCACCTTCGTCTATATTAGTGGTCGAAATATTTTTATTTAATAAATTTAAACTAACATAAAAATATTATTTAGGTTGGCAGTAGGCAATGGATTGAAATTAAGAACATTTTTAAAAAAATATATAAACCTAGCTAATGTCAAATTTATTTCAGGAGAGTTTTAATGAAAATTTTTAACAAAAAAATGCTGATGTCGGTGATAGCAGCATCAACATTGTTCAGTTTTTCTGCTAACAGTTCAGAGTCACCATTATCATTAATCTACGGAATCGATGATGATTCGGATAGGCTCTTTTTCTATGACTTAACGAATGATGTTGACGGTGTTGTTTCCGAAACTAGATTACCTAATGAAATGGAAAATTTAACCTGGTGGGAAGGTAATGCGTATTATTCCTTTCAATCTTATGGTAGTTCAAGCAGTGACAGGCATGCTGACTTGTACCGGATAACCATTGATTATAGTTTTAACCCAGAAACGATGGAACATGAATTTGATGCCAACTGGGTTTTGAAACACAGTTTAAAGGGGATTGATGATATTGATGCGGTCGAACTCATTGATGGCTATTTTTATTTTACAGATAACCGCACTGATATTTTGTATAAAATGGATGGTAAGCTGAATACCATTGAGAAAAAATATGTCGGTAGAGATGAACGTGGTAATCGCCTCTTAAGAAAAGTAGAAGGTTTGGCATATGATGCCGCTACACAAATACTTTATGCGACTAATGTCAGGTACGACAAGTCATACAATCGTTCGCAATTGTTTGCCATTTATTTAGGCAATGACTTTAATCGTATGGAGATTAACTTCCTGGGTAATTTGCCTTATTATAAGGTGGAAGGCCTGGTCTTTACCAATGGCGTGCTTTATGGTGCCGGTACTAGTGTAAATATGCAGCTAGATGGCTCTTATGGTATGTTCTTTGAGATTAATTTTGACACTCATGGTAACGTGATTCCTTTAACCTCTGGTGTCACTATTCCTAAAAATTCTGCTGAAGGTGATATTGCACCATCAGATAAAGATTTGTATTTGCTAACAACAACCAATAAACCGGTCAATAACTGGAAAGCTGATATTGAAGGGATAGCCAATGTGTACTGCGAAAGGCATGATGGTGGTTCTTGTGAAAGTGGATATAAACCGGATCTTTGCCATGTTTCGGGGGGAAGTGATAATTATTTACGCATAGCGCCTAATGATGATAGCATTTATGTCGGTCATGCGCCTGGTGCGCACGGTGGTGATTACTTACTCAATGGAAGGTCTATTACTCTTAAGAATGGAACAGTCGCGGATGGTAAGACTTGTGGTGATTACACGATAGATAATGATACACCGGATATAAATGATGATCCCGTACCTTCTAGCGCTAACACCAACACCTTCGGCCGTCTGAATGTACTTGAAGTAAAATAACGGTTAATAACTGGGTTAGGCGACTACGGTTCATCCCCACGTATGTGGGGATGAACTCTTATCGTAACATGCTGTTACACAAAGAAAATAATGTCCTTCCAAATTCTACCAGCTAAAATAGTGAATTTTAAGGCGATATTGCCAAAGAATACGCTCATCTGGTGGCGATTCAAACATGAATCAAAACTAATCATCAAAGCTTTTACTTAGGCTATAAAATCAAGAAATATGAATTGAGCTAAGGAACGGGGGTTTAATAATAGCTGACATCTAGCGGGTCTTGATGTTTTTTAAAATCCCCATCTTATATAGCTGTTTTATATTAATATTATGCTCTTCAGCTCTCACCATACGCTTAATCACATAATCATTGCCTTTTGAGTCTCGGTCTATTTTTGTCAAATCAATTAAACGGGGTTTGACAATTCTTTTTCTGTTACTGAGTAACAGAGTGATTTTGGGTCTTAATCTTCTGGTTTGATTCGTTTCAATGATAACGGCTACTTCTCCAGTGCTCATTTCAACAATATTTCCAGGTGGATAGATACCTAAACTTTCAATAAATTTTCTCACCAGACTTGAATCAAGTTGTGTACCACTCATCTCGGTCAAGATATGTATAGACTCCAGGTGAGTTTTGCCTTTTTTATAGACACGGTCGCTGGAAATGGCATCATACATATCAGCAATCGTCACTATTCGGGTATATAGGTGAATTTCATTTGCAAATAAGCCTCGTGGGTAACCTTTGCCATCCATGCGTTCATGATGTCCATAAACTGCATTTAAGACACAGTGAGGTGTGGCTTTGTCTGATACCAGTAATTGTAGACCCAGAGTAGGGTGAGATTGCATGATTGCAAGCTCAGCTGCATCAAAACGTCCTGGCTTATTGAGTATTTCCAGAGGGATTTTTAGTTTGCCCATATCATGCATCATCCCACATAATCCAATGTTTTTTAGTTCTGGTTCGGGCAGGTTGAGCTGCCTGCCCAGGGCAATGGAAAAAACACAGACATTCATGCTGTGCTGAGATGTGTATTCATCCCTACTTTTTAATTGTGTGAGCCACATTAAAGCATCTGGAGAGTTGAGAATACTATGAACGCATTTGGAAACAGCCTTTTTAGCAATTTCAACATTAATGGCTTTGCCTATTGTCACATCTTCCATAAAGCTTTTTACTAAATCACTGGTGTCGTGATAGACGGATTCAGCATCGGAAATTTCTTCTATAAAACTGGTTTTTTTTGGGGGAGGTGTACTATTTTCTATCCAGTTTTTTGGGTAAGTTGTACTGCTTGTGTTATTGTCAGAAAATTTGAGCTGTAGCTGTTTTTCTACATCAATATAAACGTAATCACATTGCCTTTGCACTTCTTCAATATCCGTAGGGCTAGTCAGTGCAAACCCCTGAAACGGAAAATTTGTTTCCAGCCAAGGACGATCAAGCTTTGAGACATACATACCCAGCTGTAGTTGATTAACATTCATCTCAATTAAATGTACGTGAGTACTTAAGTTACTTTTAATTTTATTTTTCATACTTAATTAGGAGCTATCTCGTTTGGGCGATAAAAATCACAGATTTATCCGGGTTTTAAGGTATATTGAAAAACGCATTTATAGGAATTAAGGAGTGGGGATTTAAGCAGCCCCGAAAGTCCAGGACTTGGGTATTGTTGAACTCTCGCTCCTAAGTGCTCAGTCTTCAGGTTATTATTCTTGGAATACGATATTTTTTTGCATCTTGCTAATACGAAAAGAAATTTCACTCTCAATGGTTAAATATAACACTATTTTTTCATATTGTCTCTGTCAACTCTGAATGGATGATAGTCTTTAGAGTACGCAGCCGGGAAACTTAACCGATCCAAAGTGCGTGATAAGCAGGCAGCAGTAGTTGTGCGACGTATAGTATCAAGCTATTTTCCTCGGATTCAGGCTTTACAAATCTTCCAAAACCCCAAAATAACTCTGATAACTAGCAATATTCCTGCCCTTTATTATAATCACGGGGGGATCATCCGACTGTAGTCCAGACTGCCATATCCCCCCGCTGATCTTGCAATCATCTGCAACGACTCTGTTAAGTCGCTGTACCAATAATGCGCCTTTTTGGTGGATGTCATGCAGCCATATTAATTTGACTTGTTGCTCTTTATCAACGGAGAGCAGAATCAGGCGCTGGTTTGAAACCACTAGCCATAGGGCTTTATAGTCTAAGAGTGGAAATGTCGCAGTAAAATAGAGGTCTGTATAAATAAACTGCGGGATTTCTTTATCCTGCATGATGGATAAAATATATCGAGCCAGAAAAGGTTTAATCTTCTTTTCTGGTGATGCTGAACTCAGTCTTTTATGTAAATAATCTGCATCACTTTCATCTAATGTCAGTGGGATATCAACCCCTAAGCGTTGTTCCGTTTTTTTGCGCCAATGGATGATTTTTTTTACAGTGTCTTTATCGCAGTCTTTATGAATAAAAGTTGTCATAAACTCACTGAGTTTGTCGGCTAACTGTTGTCTATCATCGCTACTCAGAAAGTTATTGCTATAATTATCCGGATTGGCACTCTTTCCCTGTGCGATGCAATGATAGAGAAAAATACGGTCATATTCACTACGCATTGATAAGCCACTGATGATTTTCATTATTTTAGTCAATACATCAGCTGTAACCGGCTTAAAGTCATAGCTAATTTCAGTTAGTTCTAGAGCATAAATCCAGTGCTTGCTACGATAGCGCAAAGAGGCATCACCAAAAATAGTCGTTGCCTGTTCGCCAATAATAGCAATAATATCGTGCAATAGATTTAAGGCATATTTTTCCGAGCTTTTTTTGATCACATGCTTACCCGCTTCGATAGCCGCTGATTGTGCCAGCCCTAGTACCGGATTCGCGACCACTAAGCCGACACGCAGAGCCGGTGTTGCAAAACTTAAGAAGGGCTCGGCTTTTTTATAATAAGCAAAGGTCTGGGTCGATTTTTGAATATACAGATAGGTTTTACGTAGATTATATTCTTTGATATTAACGGGGAAGCTGTCCACTAACACCAACAATTGTAGGGAGAGGCGATTGAGTGAGCGGAATAGGTTTTCTATACTGGTTTCCAAGATAGGATTTTGTGATTCAGGATGATGAAGCCGCGCGACAGACTCTATCAAATTGACGATATCCTTTACAATTAATTCATGACTGATAAGCTCGTTCTGAATATATTGTTTACTGATGATCTTATCAAAAATTATTTTCGCTGTATCATGTAATAGTTGTGCCACTTCTTCATCAAAATAATCTCTTGTGGTATCCGCTTGCCAGGATTCATCATCAGGGAATTCGACATATTGCTGATAATGTAATATTTTTTGTTTTAGTTCATCTTCTTTTTGCACTAAATCATGCAGTTTTTCCTGGAACTCATTTTCCTGACGTTGCAAAGCTTCAGTGTGTTCCTGTATTTTGCATTGCAGGTATTCTAAGTGGAGCTTTTCACTGCTTTGTTGTTTGAAAAATACGATAAACAGGGCACTTGCAAACCCCAAAAAACTGCTTGCATAAATCAGCCACTGCCCATCAGTCAGGTTTTGAGTGGTTGATAATAGATAAGTAAACCCCGGAATAGTCAGCAAACTTAAAAATAAGATGAAGACCGATAGTTTATAAATATATTTCATGGTGTCTAACTTCGCTTGTATGCACATTCGTCTTTTTCATTATAGGCGCTATTAACAGAGAAAGCTGGGGGAGTGCATTTTATTTATAAAAAGTTATAATGCACTATCCTAAGTTTTTACGACACAAAAATATGCTAATAGACTCTCATTGTCATCTTGATAAACTTGATTTAACACCGTACCAAAATGATTTTTCCTGTTTTATGCAGGAGGCTGATAAAAACCAGATTGAACATATGCTATGTATCAGTATTGATCTGGAAGCCTATCCCGCGATGTGCGATTTAGTGGCACCTTACCCAAATATTTCCTTATCTGTGGGTGTGCATCCAAATGTTCATGAAGGGCAAGACCCTAGTGCAGATGAGTTAATCGCTTTGGCGGATAATGAGCGAGTGGTTGCCATTGGTGAAACAGGTCTGGACTATTTTCGTAGTGAAGGGGATTTAGCTTGGCAGCATCAGCGCTTTATTAATCATATAGCCGCGTCTAAAGCGACTAAAAAACCCTTGATTATCCATAACCGTGAAGCAGGCGCAGATACTTTACGTATCTTAAAAGAGCAGGGGGCTGATCAGGTGGGCGGGGTGATCCATTGCTTCACTGAAGATTGGGAATTTGCACAGCAGGCAATGGATTTGAATTTCTATATTTCCTTTTCGGGTATTGTCACGTTTAAAAATGCCAAAGCCATTCAAGATGTGGCTCAAAAAATCCCGGCTGATCGCTATTTAATCGAAACCGATTCGCCTTATCTAGCGCCGACTCCTTTTCGTGGTAAATCGAATTATCCCATGTATGTCAAACATGTTGCACAATATATCGCTGATTTGCGGGAGACGGATTTGGAGACTGTTTCACAGCAGTCCAATGAAAATTTCAGGCGATTGTTTAGTGTTTAACCGTTAAGAAGATTCAATGCGCTATGCAGGAGTACAAAAACATGTTTTTGGGCTACCCATTTAACGCGGGACAAACAGCACGCAATTTCTTTCCAATGCTCTGTGTTTCGCGACGCAGAGCGTCGACCCATGCATTCCTTTGCTGCGCGTGGGAACGAGAACGTGTAGGGTGGTGTCCCATTTTATCGGTTACTTAACTAGTTTTTT
>DAOVWV010000131.1 GCA_030636485.1 Methyloprofundus sp. | reverse complement strand
GAGCGTGGTTTGATGTTCATGAGTTGCAGATCAGCATTGCTCAGGTTTTTCCTACGCTCAAAACTGATATTCTGTTAAAACGACTGAGTAAGAGAGGGTTTTATACACTTTCAATTGAACGGGAAGCGCAGAACAAGCGTTTGCCCAGCTTGCTGGAAATAACATTCAAGTCAGTGACGCAAGAAGGGCAACAGCTTATTGCCATACACGCACGCAATATGACCAAATTGCTGGAAAAGGATGCCTTGATCCAGAGTCATTCGCGTCTTATCGAACAAAGCAATCGGCAGCTGGCAAGGCTCAGCAAACAATTGGAAGATGAAAACAGGCGGCTCAATGCGGAGGTAGAGGTCACACGCAAGTTACAGCAGTTCCTGCTTCCTTCAGCTGCTGAGCTGTTACTGATCGAAGACATGGAAATCGCCTGTTTTATGGAACCTGCTGATGAAGTGGGAGGAGATTATTATGATGTACTGCAACACAAGGATGGTGTTTTAATCGGGATTGGTGATGTGACTGGGCATGGCTTAGAGAGTGGTGTGGTCATGCTGATGGTGCAAATGGGGATACGCACCATGCTGGCGAATAATGAAACGAATGCAATGCAGATTTTGAATGTCCTTAATCAAGCCATTATTGATAATGTGACACGTATGAATACCGATAAGACACTCTCTTTAGCCATTCTCAATTGCCAGAAGGGAAAAGTCAGGCTTACAGGGCAGCATGAAGAAGTTATCATTGTCAGGAAAGGCGGGAGAATTGAGCGCATTGATACCATCGACTTAGGTTTTCCCATTGGTCTGGATGACGATATTGCACACTTGATTGATGATGCCTGTATACATCTGCAAGCGGGTGATGGTATTGTGCTCTATACGGATGGTATAACGGAAGCAGAAAATATGGCAAAAGAACAGTATAAAGTAGAGCGCCTTTGTGCTGTTATCAGTGACCACTGGTCAAAGTCAGCGGAAGAGGTAAGTCATGCGATTACGGATGATGTCTACCGCTTTATTGGCAAGCAAAAGATTTATGATGATATTACCCTGCTGGTCATAAAACAAAAATAGGAGAAACGTAGTGATACAAACATTAGGGGACTTCATAGAGCTTGATACTTGTGATGTACAAGATAGCAAAGATTTTTTAACCATCAACTTTTCAGCCACTTCGGTTCCTCTACAGCAACGTTGGCGAAATAATGGCCTTTCTGCAGATTTTTTAGCCGGTTATTTATGCACTTTTTTCCCCGGTGAAGATGATGAGACCCATAATCGACGTGTTGTCATTAAAGATGGCGTTAATTTTGTCGCCAATGAATTGCTGGAAAATGCGATGAAATTCAATTACCCACCTGCTAAGTGTTCTGTACACCTCTACATGGGCTTAAAACAGGATAAGGTGTTGCTCTATGTGACTAACTGTATTGATCCAACAGTTGTGGCGGCGTGGCAGCATGAACTTAAACGGGTTTTAACGGAAGATACCCATGCATTATTTTTGGAGCAATTGATAAAAAATGAGCAAGAAGATAACTCTGATTCTGGACTAGGCTATTTATCGATGATTAACGATTGGAATGCAAAGCTGGCCTGGAAGTTTGAATCTGCTGCAGAGGATGAAAGTGTACAGAAAGTAACGGTGATGGTTCAACTTCCTATTTGATCAATCTGACAAGGCAATTTACAGTGGAAATAATACAAGATGATTACCAAATCCGGTTCGATAGCGAAAATAATAGCGTTATTTGCTCTGGAACATATAGATTAACGGGGGACGAATATGCCGCTATTGTAGACATCCTTAAGACTGTCGCTGATGCTGGCCCTGATTTTCTAACGATTAATTTAACCGCGCTTAAATTTCTTAATAGTTCAGGTATTAATATCCTGTGTAAATTTATTATGCGTTTGAGAAAAAATAATGTCACGCAGGTCAGGGTGATTGGGAATAATGAATATGCCTGGCAGCAAAAATCTTTAACCAATTTCAAAAAACTATTGCCCAGTTTGAATCTGGAATTTGAATAATGAACGAAGTTGAAGTCAAGCCCGAACAATCCCAGCAAGCATTACAGGCTGAAGTTATATCACTTCGACAACAAGTAACAGTCCTTGAGCAGGATAAAGCTGACCTGGAAATCCTACTGGAAATGACGACTGAGCACTCAGATACGATAACGGAGGAGTTGCATGGTCAGGCCGAGGAAGCGTTAAGAGAAAGTGAGCGTCGCTTACGCATGATCATAGAAGCAACACCCGTGGCTGTGGTGATTACAGAACTATCGACAGGTATCATTGTTTTTGTGAATGCGACAGCGGGGCCATTGGCGGGTACCTCGGTTGCAGAACTGGTCGGTCAAAAAATGACCAACTTCTATGTCAATCCTGAGGAAAGAAAAGCTCTGGTTCAACTATTGAATAAAGAGGGGCAGGTCGATCACTGCGAAGTAGAATTTATCAGAAAAGATGGTTCTAAATTCTGGGTTGATATTTCTATGCGCTCTCTGGAGTTTAATGAAAAACCCTGTATTTTGGCAGCCTGGACTGATATTAGCCATCTTAAAGAGCTCAACCGTGCAGCGAGTCGCTTTGTTCCCCGGGAATACCTTTCTTTTTTAAATAAACAAAGCCTTGTTGATATGCAGCTGGGAGATCATGTCACCGATGAAATGACCGTCATGTTTTCTGATCTGCGCTGTTTTACGAGCATATCAGAAGGCATGACACCGCAACAGAATTTTGATTTTATTAATGCTTATCTGGGGCGGGTGAGTCCCATGGTACGCAAAAATGGTGGGTTTATTGTTAAATATCTGGGGGATGGTATCATGGCCATTTTTCCCGGTACGGCAGATTCCGGTGTACAGGCAGGGATTGATAAACTCAACCAGGTGAATGTCTATAATGCCGAACGTATTAAACAACGGCGCTTGCCTATCAGCGTGGGTATCGGTGTCAATACCGGACATATGATGGTGGGTATGGTGGGAGAGGCTGGGCGTATGCAGGGCGATGCTTTCTCTGATGATGTTAATTTAACGTCGCGTGTAGAAGGGCTGACAAAATATTACAGCGTTGCTTTTATTATTACGGCGGCGACTAAAAATTCCTTAGTGGATAGCTCTCGCTATAATACTCGATTTTTAGATAAGGTGCAGGTGAAAGGCAAGAAAAAAACACTGATTTTATATGAAGTCTATGATGCCGATTTACCCCACTTCCGAACACTTAAACAGGCCTCTCATCAAGACTATGAATTAGCCATGCAGCATTTTTATGCTCAGGAGTTTACCGCAGCGCAATCCTTATTATTCGATGTGCTACAAAAAAATCCCAAAGATAAAGTGGCATGGCGACACTTGATGGTCGCAACGGAATGTATCGAAAACGGTGTCGATGAAAGCTGGAAAGGTGTGACTGTCATGACGAGCAAATAACATTATGTTCTGGATACTTCTACTCTGTCATTTTATTGGCGATTATCCGTTGCAGACGGATGGTATGGTGCGGGCTAAGAAACAATTCTCTGGATTGTTGATGCATGTGTTTATTCATTTCGTAACTATGCTGACATTGCTCACAGCACTTATGTCGCTGCAAACGGGTATCAGCCTTATACTCGCTTTATCCGTCAGTGCCTTTCATTTTGCCATTGACCATTGGAAAAATGTTTTATCCAGACTACGACCGACATGGATCATATTCTCCTATGTCCAAGACCAAATTCTGCATCTGCTTTCAATTATTCTGGTGAGTTTTGTGTATAGCCAATACAGTGGTGATACAATTTTTCATAGCGAAAACTTAGCCATTCTTTATACCACTGGTATCATTTTAACGACCCATTTCTGGTTTGTCACTGAACGTGTGCTGTCTTGTAAATGCCCTGAGCACCTGCAATGGATCAATGCATCCATGTGGCACCGGATGATGAGTAGGGGCATGCTTTACAGTATCTTGTTTATAGATAATATGCTCGTCTGTCTTGCGTTAGTTGCCGGTGCAATGATTGTCGGTTGGAATGATCTGGATTCACAAAAGCGCAGTAGTGTTTTAGTGCGTGATCTTGGTGGAGTATCGGTACTCGTGGCTTTAAGCTGGTTTTTAGGGAAGCAATTGCTTTAATTGCATTAGCAGATGAAAATATTAGAAATATTGGGCTATAAAGTCCACCAGATTATTAGTAATATTGTAGACTTGGTTTTTTTTATCGTCACGGTATTGCGCCGAGGTTTTTCCTACCTGCATAAAAACAAAGGAAATGCCTTAGTAAAGGACGCTATTGTCAGAGAGATTATTTTTGATGGCGTTGACTCCTTGATATCTACGGTTTTGTTATTAAGTGTGATCATTGGTTTCGGGGTAACAGCACAGATCATTATTCTCCTGCAAAATATTGGCTCTGAAACAGAAGTCATCAATTTTTTAATTCGCTATGTCGCTTTTGATCTAAGCCCTTTAATGACAGCGATTATCGTTATCGGTCGCAGTGGATCGGCGATAGCAATACAGACCGGTATTATGTCTATCAATCAGGAAATCAAAAGCTTGGAACTATTAGATATAGACGCTTTGGTTTTTTTTGCCTTTCCAAGTTTAATCGGCAAAACGATTTCCCAGATTTGTCTTTCCTGTTATTTTTCGGTCTTGTCTATTGCCTTTGGCATTCTGTTCGCATCCATTTTTGATTCAGCCTTTAATTTAAAATATTTTTCAGTGTTAATTAATTCTATTGAGCCGATGGAGTTATTTTATTTTTTAATCAAAAACATGTTGTTTGGTATGATTATCAGTGCCAACGCCTCTTTTCATGGCCTGCATGTGCAACATTCAGTCACGGAAGTGCCACAAAGAACCCAGAAGGCCATTATGCATAGTATTTTTTCAGTCTTTATTATTAGTGCTTTGTTTGTGCTATGAATGAAAAAAAGAGTCTGATCCAGGCGAGCGCTGCGACACCGAACGGTGAATTGTTGCAGTCCTTAACTTGTGAGATAGGCGCATCAAATTTGGTTTGTATGCTAGGGCAGAGTAATATGACTCTCTATGCCTACATGGAAATGCTGGCTGGCATCAATGAACCTGACAGCGGCTTGATGGCTTATTCGGATGATTTACTCAAGACAGAGCAGCATAATACTTGTTCACCCATCAAATACATATATCACAACAGCGCCTTACTTTCTATATTGAATGGGATTGATAACATTAAAGTCCCCGCTTTATACCATCACCTTGGAACCGCAGATGAAATAGACCATGAGGTTGAAACCTTATTGGCTGAATTAGATTATCAGGCTGATCATAAACGCTTGCCTGCTTTTATGGATACACTGCAAAAAAGATATTTATTGATTGTTAGAGCGGTTATGCTTAAGCCTAGGGTCTTGTTTATTGAAAGCCCTTTTATGGATCTTGATAGAGAGCAGGTGCGTGGTTTTGGCAAATATCTGGCAAAACTGGTAAAAACAAAAAATATGACGCTGGTGACCAGCAATGTTAATCTGGATTTTGTACAGAGTTATGCTGACCAGATAATTTACCTATCAGCGGATGAAATTCATGTTTTCAAGGAAAGGGATGCTT
>DAOVWV010000319.1 GCA_030636485.1 Methyloprofundus sp. | reverse complement strand
TTGATCTTGTGGTATCTAACTGTGTGATCAATTTATCACCGGATAAGGAAAAAGTCCTGGCGGAAATCTTTCGGGTGTTGAAACCGGGGGGAGAAATTTATTTTTCCGATGTGTATGCGGATCGACGCATACCGGAAGCACTTAAAATTGAACCGGTATTATTAGGTGAATGTTTAGGCGGTGCCATGTATTGGGAGGATTTTCGCCGTGTGATGCAGACCTTGGGATGTCCTGATGTACGTGTCGTCAAAGAAAGCCCGATTGCACTGGAAGACCCAGAAGTAGAAGCTAAAATTGGCATGGTCAAATTTCGCTCAGTCACCATTCGGGCCTTTAAAGTTCCTTTGGAAGATCGTTGTGAAGACTTTGGTCAGCTGGCTATTTATAAAGGCACTATTGCAGAACATCCCCATGCTTTCGATTTAGATGATCATCATCACTTTGAAACAGGTAAGCCTTTGCGTGTTTGTGGCAATACTTATGATATGTTGGCCGCCACTCGCTATGCAGAGCATTTTGACTTTTTAGGTGATAAATCGACTCACTTTGGTTTGTTTGATTGTGCGCCACCGAATACCAGCGTAACCTTAGAGTCCGGCGCTGCCTGTTGTTAAAAGCGGTGACAGCTTTGTCGAGCTTGCAACAGCGGTTCGACATGCTTGGTCGTTAGCCTCCCAACCATTAAGTTAAAAATTTTGATATAGGGTGCGCTGCGTGCCTCAGCACATCCTATGTTTCTCGCCTTAACTTAATGGCAGCTGAACCACGGTGGGCAGAAAAGATTGCCCACTCCTGCTATATTTATCCAAAATAATATGGGATGATGTCAGGTGTAAGGCTTGAGATTTTTTTAAACACAGTATTAATTAAAAGCCCCCTTCCGGCTTTGTCAGTGGTCATTTAACTAAATTTGAATTAAATTCAAATAGTCATCAAGAGGATAATATGAATACCGCAGAATTAATTTACGAGAAAGCAAAACAATTACCAGAACCTGCTGCCAATCAAGTTCTTGATTTTATAAGTTTTATTGAGCAGAAAGAAGCTAAAAACAAACAAGCCTCTGCGCAAAATACTGACATAATGACTCATTTGCAAACAAGTATGAAAAAAAATCATCGTTTAGGTGAGTTACTTGCAAAATGAAACACGATTTTTAAACATTGAAGAAGCGTTGAATATCCATAAAGAGCTTATTGAAACATTTGGCGGAAGTCATGGAATTAGAGATAAAGCATTATTAGAGGCCGCATTAATGCGACCACAAACTGGGTATTACCAAACAATTAACCAACAAGCGGCTGCGCTTATGGAAAGCTTGGCTAATAATCACCCCTTTATTGATGGTAATAAACGAATCGCATTTTTTGTAACCGATGTTTTTTTGCGTATTAATAGCTATTGGATAGATTGCGATAGTGAAGAAGCATACGAATATTTTATGCAGTTATTTGACGCAGGAAGTTTTCGTTTTGAGCCATTGCTCTCATGGCTTGATACGACTATTAAACCTTTGTAAGATGCGCTTCGTGCCTCAGCACATCCTATGTTTCTGCATAAGGTGTTGAATTCCCACTGTCCCGTCTTAAGTTCGTAGCCGTTCACTCATTATGGGTTAACTCTTCGGGCAAAAAATCATCAACCCGGATGGCATTGAGTCGGGCAGCTTCAGCCTTGTTTATTAATTCAGCTTCGGCTGCATTGATAATATTTGCATCAATTGCCTCTTGTAACACACTGCTTAACCCCCCTTTGCTCACTGCGCCTTGTTTTTGTGCAATATGCAGCTTAGCCTCAATCGGAGCTGCTTGTAACACCGCTTTGAATGCAACTTCAATTCTGCCAGTCGCATCTTCGGGCTGTTCATTAATATAAATCCCGTCAGTCAATTGATCCCGGGTCGGGCTATCATTCAAAAGTAATTGTGCCAGTTGCCCTACAAGTTGATCTTGCGGGGGCGAATAAGGTTTGCCCAACGGGAACAGTGTACTGCGTAATAATAGGGCTGGAATGCGCGATGGTAATAGCCGGAATGCTGCCAGTAAGGATTGTTGTGCACGGTATACACTGTACTGACACGCCCAATGCAATAAGGGCAGGTCATCCTGCTGTGAGCCTTGGTCTTCAAAGTGTTTGAGTACACAGGAGCATAGATATAAATGACTCAGTACATCCGCAAAGCGGGCAGAGACTCTTTCTTTGCGCTTTAGTTTTCCCCCCAATGTGAGTAGCGCGAAATCGGATGCTAGTGCAAAACCGGTGCTGAGCCGGGTGAGTTGCTGGTAATAACGCTGGGTGTTTTTGTCACCGGGTGTTGTGCTAAAGCGGGCATTACTCAAGCCCAACCAGAAACCCCGGCTTAGATTATTAAGGAAAAAACGGATATGTTGCCATAATACGACATCGAAATCGTGCAAAGCTTTGCTGCTATCCGTTTCGTGCAAGGCATTCATCTCGCTTTGTATAAAGGGATGACAGCGTACCGCCCCCTGACCAAAAATGATCATGCTACGCGTCAGAATATTTGCCCCTTCCACAGTAATGCCGACAGGGATAATCTGGTATAGGCGGCCAATATAATTTGATGGCCCCAAACAAATCCCCGAGCCACCCTGAATATCCATGCCATCATTGACGATACGCCGCATACCTTCGGTGAGCTGGTATTTAGCGGGGGATGAAAGGACCGATTTCTTGTGTCCCGCATCAAGTGCGGCGCAGGTAACATGCCGTGCGGCATCCATCATATAGGTGGTGCCTGCCATACGTGCCAATACCTCTTCTATCCCTTCGAAAGCGCCAATAGGTAGGTTAAATTGAGTGCGAATACGCGCGTAGGCTCCCGTATTGCGACAGATAAATTTACCGGCTCCAACACTGAGCGCAGGCAAGGATATTGCCCGTCCGGTCGCGAGGCATTGCATCAGCATTTTCCAGCCTTGGCCCACTTGCTCCGCGCCACCGATAACCCAGTCTAATGGAATAAAGACATCTTTCCCCCAGTTAGGACCGTTCTGAAAAGCAGAGTCTAAGGGAAAGTGACGTTTGCCGATAGAAATCCCGGGAGTGTCGGTTGGGATCAGCGCAACAGTGATGCCTAATGTCTCTTGCTTGCCCAGTAACCGTTCCGGGTCATAAAGCTTGAACGCCAGCCCCAGTACCGTGGCCACAGGCCCCAGGGTGATATAGCGTTTTTCCCAATTTAAGCGGATACCTAACACCTGCTCTTCTCCCTGTAGAGAGCCATAACAGAGCACACCGG
>DAOVWV010000043.1 GCA_030636485.1 Methyloprofundus sp. | reverse complement strand
CCATGCTGGGCAACAAACAGTTGCTGGTGATAACGTTTAGGGAATTGCTGCCCACGATAAAAACGCATACCTAAAGGTGCCATATGTGCCTTGAACTTCCACTCTGGCTTATTATAGGTTTGACAGTCTTTTCCTTTGCCATATTCAGGATCAAGAATATCACCGCCATGGCAATACGGATAGCCAAAATGCTGGCCTTTTTGCGTCCATTTGTTTAATTCATCGGGTGGCGTATCATCGCCTAAATGATCACGCCCATTTTCAGTAAAATATAAAAAATGTGTTTCGGGCTGCCAATCAAATCCAACAGTATTACGAATACCACGCGCTAAAATTTCCATACCTGTTCCATCAGGGTTCAAACGTACGAGTGAAGTAAATATGTCTTCTGCAGGGTCACAAATATTACACGGTGCACCGACTGCGGTATAAAGCCTGTTATCCGGCCCAAAGCGCAGGTATTTCCAGCCATGATGCTTTTTATTCGGAAATTGATCATAAACAACAACCGGTTTAGGTGGCTTTTGTAATTGCTGCTCTATATTATCAAAGCGAATAATACGGTGAATCTCGGCCACATATAATGCACCGTCTTTATAGGCCACCCCATTAGGCAAATTTAAGCCTGTGGCAATAATATAGCGTTGATCTGCCTTACCGTCTTTATCTGTATCCTGTAACGCATAAACACTGCCATTATTTCTTGATCCTACGAAAACAGTCCCTTCTTTACCTATAGCAAGCGTTCTGGCATTCGGTACATTATCGGCAAACAGTGAAATACTAAACCCCTTAGGCAGTTTGAGCTTTTCCAATTGTTTATTGCTTGCCTGCAAGTGAGTAGAGGCTAAGATAAAAGCCAATCCACCTAAGATTAGAAATTGATTGCATCGTTTTAGTCTGAACATGGTAATATCCTTTTTGAAATGTAATCTCCTTTATAAAATAACTTAAGCGATATGTATAGAAAAATCTATTTAATCATAAAATATTTCTTGATAAGTACACTGCTTATATCGTGTGCAAATAAACCAGCAATACAGCCTGAGAATATGCAGGTGTCGTTTGTGACGGTACATCATTCAAAGTTACTGATTCCTGTCAATGCAACTTATCAGTGGTCGGAAGGCTTTGTACATCAGGCTTCCGAAGGACGGTTACATTATATTGATATGTGGAGCCTGTTAAAGCAGGAGATAGAACAAGAAATGCAAGATAAGGGGTATCGAAAAATGGCACAGACAGAGCAGGCGGATATTGATATAAGCTTTGTTGCCGCTTTAACATCTGCCTTAGATGATAACAAAATTCAACAGCAATATGGCTTAGTCCCGGGCTTGGTAACCCCGCGCATTGATCATCATAAATATGAAAAAGGGACATTAGTCTTCGATGTGGTCAACCCGAAAACCCAGGGACTCGCGTGGCGTACGGCTGGACAGGCATTAGCAAGTCTGGAAGATATTCCCGCAGCTGAAAGACAGGCAAGAATAGCGGTCTTTGTTAAAAAATTATTAGCCTTTTTACCTGATACTAAATAAACCAACACTAAACAAGATGTATTTTGGCTACGAACTTAAGGCGGGACAAAAACAAGTAGGGTGAGCCGTTTTTTTTGCCCACCAATAAAGCTGACCATGGTGTGCAGAAAAGATTGTCCACCCTACGCGTTATGGCTTGTCCCGTGTTAAATACATAGCCCTAAACAAGATGTATTTTTAAAGATATAATCATTACTAATTGAGAGAATCGAAAATGGCAGAAACAGTAGAAGAGTTAACCGTGACCTATGAAGATGGTGGCATAGAAACAGTCAAAGAATTAGACAAAAAAGTATTAACAAAAGGCGCGTGGGCAACCATCATCTACCGCTATCAGGACTGGAACAGAAGTAAAGAGGAATACAGTCCCGATAAATTCACTATACGCCGTTACCAAAAACGGGACGGTGAATATCAACAAAAATCGAAATTCAATATATCCAGCGAAAAGCAGGCGAGAGATATTATTACAGCTTTGGAAGACTGGTTAGGAGAGTAGCTGCCTTACTCAAGCCATTACAATAAATAATGGCTAAATTCATGCTCATTGAAATACTTGGGGAGGGGTAGGCTTTGGCTTACACTGACCTGAGTTCGGGGTAAGCGACTAAAACAATACTTCGTCATTCCCGCAGTTTTTTAGCAGGAGTCGACTGCAAATAATCGATAAACAGGGGACAGGCTTTATTGCGATTCATGCAGCTAATTGTGATACGCTTATTGAAGCTGAGCAAAGTTAAAGGCTTAGGAAGTCTGGGGTAGCGCACCTAAATGTTCGAAAGAATTTAATCAATTTAATCAATCAACTATAGAAACTCTCTGTAAATTATGTTATTTTCACATAAATGCTATCATTGATACCATCAAGGCAACTTAAATAGGAGGGAGTGATGCCCAGCTTAGTCGTCCGTAATATAGATAGTGAAATTGTGCAGGCACTTAAAGTCCGAGCAGGTGAGCACGGCATCAGTGCGGAGGCTGAGCACCGTAAAATCCTGGAGTTAATATTATTAAAGCCAAAAAGAAAAAGTTTTTCTGAAGCTTTGCTTGCTATTCCTAATGTGGGGCTTGATTCTGACTTCGAGCGTATAGAGGATGAGAGCGTTAATCATGTATTTGATTGATACGAATGTCATTAGCGAGCTCAGAAAAAGAGAAAAAGCCAATAGAGGTGTAAGGCAATTTTTTGAAAAAGCAATTGAACAGGAACAGCGTTTGTTTATCAGCGTGATAACAATAGGTGAATTAAGGCGTGGTGTTGAAATGATTTACCATCGAGGAGATAAACAGCAGGCTGATACATTAAACAAATGGCTAAACTCAACCGTATCTGAGTTTGCTGAAAATATTCTGGATTTTACAGAAGCTGAGTCGCAGGTATGGGGGTATTTAAGAGTCCCTCGTTATGAGAATGCAATAGACAAACAAATAGCTGCCACTGCTTTAACCCACGACCTAATTGTTGTCACTCGAAATGTAGCAGACTTTTCTGCAACGGGTGTAAAATTACTAAACCCTTTTGAATAAAAGGCTGCCACACGAGTGGGAGTAGACTTAAAGCCTACGTCCCAATTTATCGGTTATTTAAGGAGTGCAGTACTAGTATTCGCAACCATTGCCTGAACAGCGATAGGCATCAATAACTTACGAGATGCCACATTTTTTAGATGTACAAACTACTCCACCGTGACCGATTTCGCCAAATTCCGTGGCTGATCCACATCAGTCCCTTTAAGTATAGCGACATGATAGGACAGTAGTTGCAAAGGAATCACATAGACGATGGGTGCAATCAGATTATTGACCTTAGGAATTCTGACAACCTGTACATTTTCATCTGCTTCATTAACAATGGACTCATCAAGAAATACGATTAACTGCCCACCCCGGGCGCTGACTTCCTGAATATTAGACTTTAATTTTTCCAGCAGACCATTATTGGGTGCCACTGTAATCACTGGCATCTCTGCATCTATCAGTGCCAATGGTCCATGCTTTAATTCACCTGCGGGATAGGCTTCTGCATGTATATAAGAAATTTCTTTTAACTTTAGCGCACCTTCCATGGCAATAGGGTAATGTGTCCCTCTACCTAAAAATAAAGCATGATTTTTTTCAGCAAATTGCTCCGATAAGGTTTTAATTTCTTCATCAATTTGAAGAACATCCTCTATGATGCGGGCTAACTGAAATAACTCCGATGTAATTTCAGCTATTTTAGCCTCGCTTAAAGAAAAGCGTTTACCAATAGCCATCACCAGCATCATTAAAGCAACTAACTGAGTCGTAAAAGCCTTAGTGGATGCCACACCAATCTCAGGCCCTGCCCGGGTCATTAAAACGAGATCCGATTCCCTGACCAAGGAGCTTTCCGGTACATTGCAGATACTTAATGAATGCAAAGCCCCCAGCCTTTTCGCCTCAAGCAATGCTGCCAGTGTATCTGCCGTTTCGCCTGACTGCGAAATAGTCACCACCAAGGTCCCCTCAGAGAGTACTGGTTCACGATAGCGAAATTCGCTGGCAACATCAATACTACAGGGAATCCGGGCTAATTTTTCAAACCAGTATTTTGCAACCAGCCCCGCGTGATAACTGGTACCACAGGCTAATATTTGCACCGCCTTAACACGATCAAATACATCGCTCGCATTATGCCCAAAAGCGGTATCCTGTAGCTTATTATCAATAAACCGCCCTTCTATTGTTTCGGCAATCGCATTGGGTTGCTCATAAATTTCCTTCAGCATATAGTGCCGATAACCCGCCTTATCAACAGCATCTGCCTTTAAACTACTTTCTTTGACAGGTCTTTCGACAATATCATCATTCTTATCATAAATGACCAGACTATCGGTTTTTAATTCAGCAACATCACCTTCTTCCAAAAAGATAAAGCGCTGTGTAACAGGCAGTAAAGCAGCAACATCCGAAGCGATAAAATACTCACCGATACCAACACCAATCACCAAGGGACTCCCTTTACGGCAGGTAATCAGAGTATTTTCATCATCCTTACTGACCACACCCAGTGCATAGGCTCCCTCTAAATGCTGGATGGTATTTTTAACGGCTTGTAATAAACTATCTGTATTTTCCAGCTCATGATAAATCTGATGGGCAATCACTTCAGTATCGGTTTCCGAGGTAAACTTATACCCCTGTGCTGTTTGTGTATCACGCAGTGTCTGGTGATTCTCGATAATACCATTATGCACAATGGCCACTTTATTATTACACACATGCGGATGTGCATTTTTAGCACTGGGCTTTCCATGCGTTGCCCAGCGTGTATGAGCTATACCGACATTTCCGGAAAAAGGTGTTGCCTCAAGTAAGTCTTCCAAGCCCTTGACTTTACCAATTTCACGCTGTCGCTGAACTTTACCCTCCGCAATAACAGCCAAACCTGAAGAATCATAGCCACGGTATTCCAGCCTTTTTAAACCTTCAATTAAAATCGGGATAACATTTCTTTGCGCGATTCCACCAACAATTCCACACATATTATTGCTCCTTTTTAACTGGGCGCTGCCAGCTTTGTATGCTGATCAGTTTAGAGCGTGATAAAGTCAGCACACCCTCTGGGGTGTTTTTTGTCACCGTTGAACCCGCACCAATCGTGGCATTTTTACCCACCGTCACTGGCGCAATAAGCTGTGTATCCGATCCGATAAAAGCACCATCTTCTATCACGGTACGAAATTTATTGACCCCATCGTAATTACAGGTAATCGTACCCGCGCCGATATTGACTTGACGACCGATTGTTGCATCACCGATATAGCTTAAATGATTTATTTTACTTCCCTTTGCCACCGTCGACTTTTTGATTTCTACAAAATTCCCGACATGTACCTGCTCGGCTAACTCCGCTTGTGGACGTAGCCTTGCAAAAGGCCCAATTCTACTACCCGCACCGACTAGCGCATTATCAACAATACAATTCGCTAAAATTTCCACATTATCGGCAATTACTGAATTATTGATAATCGTATTGGCACCAATGGTGACATTATTACCTATCGTGTTATTGCCTTCAAAAATGACATTGATATCAACTGAAATATCCTGCCCCAAAGAGGCAAAGCTTCCACGACAATCCACCCTTGCCGGGTCTAGCAAGGTTATCCCTTGCTCCATAAGCTTATCAGCCTGTAGACCTTGATAGGCACGCTCAAGATGACTCAATTGTTTACGGTTATTAACGCCCAACACTTCATCTACATTTTCAGGCTGACTGGTTTTAACGCTTATACCCTCATTAACAGCCATTTCTATCACATCAGTCAGATAAAACTCCTGCTGAGCATTGCTATTGTCCAATCGTTTAATCCAGTTTTTTAACTGCTCCCCTTGTACAGCGAGAATCCCCGTATTGCCTTCTGTTATCTCTTGCTCCGCTTCAGTCGCATCTTTTTGTTCAACAATTTTTAATACATTACCCAGATTATCGCGTACGATTCTTCCATACCCTGTTGGATCCGCCAGATCAACGGTTAATAACGCCATACTTTGTGCACTGACATTTGCCAGTAAACCATCGACTGAGTGTTTACTCAATAAAGGCACATCACCGTATAAAATCAGTACAGTGTCCGAATTTTCAATCAGACCGTCAGCTTGCAGTACAGCATGCCCCGTTCCTAATTGCTGCTTTTGCTCTATCCACTGCGCTTCAAGTTCAGGCAGTGCTTGTCTGACTAACTCGCCACCATGGCCATAAATAATAATGATATTATTATCATCTATAAGCTTACTTGTATCATATACATGTTGCAGTAAACTGCGATTAGCAACCTTATGTAATACTTTTGGCAGTGCAGAACGCATACGCGTTCCTTGCCCAGCGGCTAATATGATGGTTTTTACAGTCATTATGTGTCCTTTATACCTAATATATGAGTGTTATTGGTTTATTGTAAAATAATTAATGCCAGGGAGGGGGAGAAAACTGCCATGCAGTCGGCATTTCATTGATCTATTGATGCTTTTAACATAACGATCGATGATTTTATAGTATGTAAATATCTGCAAGCACAAAATACGTGACTCTATTTTGCGCAGCCACAACGGTGGTTTTCTATGGGCTGTTTTTTGCAATAACTGCGTTGCTGTAAATTGCGTAGCCTACGGCGATTTCACATGAGTGCTGCCTGCCTTATTTAGCCAAACTGTATACCCGCGAAGCATAAGACTCGCCAAGCCATAGCCCCCAACAGACAAAGCAACTTTAACCGAAAAAGTATATCATACTGAGAAACTAATGTATTTCTAATAAATTTGTTGCCTTTCTACTCAGCAAATAAATCTTCATCTTCCGTGGTCATGATCTTCGGCTGTTTAAGTCCAAAATGCTGATAGGTTTTTCCTGTCACGACACGCCCACGTGGCGTGCGCATGATAAAACCCTGTTGAATTAAGTAAGGTTCCAAAACATCTTCGATAGTCCCCCGCTCTTCGCTGATGGCAGCTGCAAGCGTATCCAGACCTACCGGGCCACCCTCAAAATTATCAATAATGGTTTTTAACAAGCGCCTATCCAGCTGATCAAAACCACAGTGATCGACTTTTAACATGGCTAAGGCTTGCTGAGAAGTACCCTCACTAATCGTACCGTCCCCTTTCACTTCCGCATAATCACGTACCCGCCTTAACAATCGGTTGGCAATACGCGGTGTACCACGTGAACGTTTGGCAATTTCATGTGCGCCCTTAACATCCACCTGAATACCCAGCACTTTTGCAGAACGGGTCACGATTTGCATCAACTCATCAACGCTATAAAATTCAAGTCGCTGAATAATACCAAAACGGTCACGCAGTGGAGACGTTAACAACCCTGCCCTCGTGGTTGCCCCAACCAGTGTAAACGGTGGCAGATCCAGTTTGATAGACCTTGCAGCCGGCCCCTCACCGATCATAATATCAATCTGGTAATCTTCCATCGCAGGATAGAGAATTTCTTCAACTGCCGGACTCAAGCGGTGTATTTCATCAATAAATAACACATCATGCGCTTCCAGATTGGTTAATAAAGCCGCTAAATCACCCGCCTTATCCAATACCGGACCCGATGTCTGGCGCAGATTAACCTGCATTTCATTAGCGATAATATTTGCCAGCGTGGTTTTCCCCAGGCCAGGCGGGCCAAAAATCAATACATGATCCAGTGCCTCTTTCCGCGCGACCGAGGCCTGAATAAAAACTTCCATCTGATCACATAGAGCCTGCTGGCCTATATAATCTTTAAGGGTTTTCGGTCTGATGGCACGGTCTTGACGCTCTTCATCTACCTGGCCGTTGGCGCTTATTACTCTATCGGTTTCTATCATTATTTAATTATTGCATTCACGGTGTTATTTTTACCACTCATCGTTCCCATGCTCCAGCGTGGGAATGCAGCCAGTGACGCTCCCGCGTCACGAAGCACCATTATACCAGTTGCTCAACATGATCAATCAACACTGCTCCCAAGAAACATCAACTAAATTACGCTCAACACCATCAAATTCCATCCCAACCAAATAGATCTCTTTATTCATCGCTTGGTATTTTTGCTGGTAATTTTTCGCCTTAATTTGCGCTAAAGCAGCGCCTTGCTGATCTGCACTGCCAATCACTTTAAACTCAATGATAAATATTTTATTTTTTTGTATCAACGTCAGGTCAATGCGTCCATGATTAGTGGTGTCTTCAGCTATCACCGTAAAACCCATCGCACAGAAACAGCTATACACAATCGACGCATAATAACCCTCATAATGTGCAATATTATTTTTCCGATACCAGTCATGGGGAATCGCAGCAAAGATGGCACTAAAAGCACGCTGCAATGCATCAAAATCAGCCTGTTGCAGAGCTTTATAAACAGCAACACGATTACGCGTTATCTCGCTGGGTGTAGACTGGGTTAAGTCGCGTAACAAATATTGGTTTAAGCTGGTTTTCACTTCACGGTTTGGGTAGGTTAAATAAAACACCTTATCGCCGTCAAATGCTTCAACCCGTTCAATGGTCAAATAACCTGTTTGAAATAAGATGGTTTCCAGCGTAATATCATTCACATCAAAGCTCCCCAAATCAGCTTCGAGCAACATAATTTTTTCCATATCAGGCAGATTATAT
>DAOVWV010000155.1 GCA_030636485.1 Methyloprofundus sp. | reverse complement strand
CCTGCAAGATGCTTTTCGAGACTTCTGGCTGGGAACTAGACAGCATCGAAGGTGTTTCAGCCTGATGCAGGCTAATATCAGAATCATGTCTGTTTAATGCGGATTGAGTCTGTAAAGCGGCATCACTTTGTTCACCTGAGTGCCCTTCGTCTATCACTGCTGTTTGAGTCCCCTCAACAGTGACAGCTGATGTGCTTTCTTGCGCATTAGGCAAACTTAATGGCTCGCCAGCATTCGTTTGCCTATCTTCTCTCTGTCCTACATCGAAAACTTGATAATAAACAGCCTGTTCTGTCAATTTAACGGCTGCCGTTTCTGGCACATCAGACAGGCTTTGTGCGTCAATATTAATCGTAGAATCTCCCGCTGCACTCGGCTGTCTACTGTCTTCCTGTTCCACCTCAATCACTTGATAATCCATGCTCTGTGCTGTTGTTAAGCTATCAGAAGATTCAGCCCCCGGTTCAATATCAGCCGCTGTGACAGTCATATCTGGCGAATTTTGTAGAGTGGCTTGCTGGGTCATGCGACTGTCTAAAATATTTTGCCCCTGTTCTGACTGAGCAGTTACAACATCGGGTACATTATCACTAACAAGGTCTCCTCCTGGGTCATCCTGCATAGCGATAGATGTAGCTATGGGGTTTTCCAGATATTGTGAGCCTGAGTCTTTGGGCTTAATTTGCACAGCATTTTGCCCCCCTCCTGCCTGCAACTGAAAAGTAGGCTGTTGGCTGACATTGGATTGTGCAAGGGGCTTACCAGAGCGCGCATCAGCAATCGTTGAGCGAAGGAAATTCATTGCATGTCCCTCTCTATCGACATGCCTTGTGAGCGGTTGATCATTTCAATATAAAGATGACGCTTGGAGTGTGTCAGCCCCAGGATTTCAGCCTCACCCCAATGATAATAGCTGGCCAGAGTATGTACTTCGTCATAAAAATAATATTTATTGAGATAATCCAGTGCATAATGATCCAATTCGGCCTGTTGTTCCAGACCACACTCAGGGCACGTGACTAATAGCCGAGTGCACACTGCCGGTGAGATTTCATCCAAAAGCTCATCAATGGCTTCAATATCTGACTGTGCCAGACCTTGAATAAATTCATCGCTGGGTGGCTCAGCATTGACCGATGTAATACAGCGACGTAATAATTGCTGTAAGGCTTGTTCATCAGATAATGTTGCGTATTGCTGCTGATCTGCTCCAGTGGGTGTACGAAGAGTAAGTGTATATTCTCCTAAGTGCAGAGTGCCTAATGGAAAACCTTCCCCGGCCTCTTTAAATGGCAAATCACAACGACGAACATCCATATCAAAAAAATCATCACAGTCAGCACAAGCCACCTTTAGCCACATTTGTTCGCCATTAATCATGGCTCCCAGGCGCAACATAAGATATTGACGGTCTGCCACACACAAACCCGAGATACACTTGCTATCAGCCGCATGATCACCAATGCTATCCAGAACAACGTTTAAAACTTCAGTCACAAATTCTGGGCGTTCAAGCTCGGCATTACATTCAATCAGTGCCTGCTCCACATAGCCGGTCAATAGTTTGAATTTAGCCTGTCGTTGTATGCTTCCCTGATATAAAAGGCCACCCGGAAGAATAACTTCCATGCCATGCATCATCAGTCCCTATGACTCGGCAGGCTCAGCAAGCGTCTCATCCCGATCCCAGCCTTCATGTTCCAGCTTGATCGTCTGAATGCCAACTGCGTTAGTGGTACCGGCATCGAAGTCAGGTAAAGCCTGATATTCAGACACCCAGGCATTGTGAACTGTATAACGTATAACGGCTATGCCTTGCAGGTTCAATACATTGATAATAATTGTCTTACGGAAACTTTTCAGGGACATGGCTGAATCTCCGTCTATATTGTTGACTAAATTGGCCCAGATCTCAAACACCGGATCGTGCGTCAACCCCTGCTCCAGTGTAATTGCCTCATACTTGGTTCCACCAGGTAATTTACGCACATGCGTAGGATCCCCGGCCGAACGCCAGTCGACAGCCTCAGTGGTCTTTTTTAAAGCTCCCATTTTTTTTAACCCGGCAACAGGTTTGCTATCAATAAGAACCTGAAATTTAAATGTACGATATGGATCATGACGGTGAGCATTTACTGGAAATAATGGTGCGGCCATGTTATTTCTCCTTTATTGCTGGTTAACTTTTTGTTGAATACGAACAATGACAAACTCAGCCGGTTTAAGTGGGGCAAAACCAACAATAACGATAACCTGCCCTGCATCTATCTCGGCCTGAGTCATCGTATCGCCCAACCCACAACGGACAAAATAAGCATCCGAAGCCTTCTCACCCTGAAATGCCCCCACACGGAATAAACCATTCATAAAACCACTAATATTGCCTCGCAATGCAGACCATAAGCGATGATCATTAGGTTCGAATACGGCCCATTGAATACCTTCATAAATGCTTTGCTCAATCATGATTGCCGTACGCCGGACAGGGACATAGCGCCATTCCGGATCCGCTTTGGTTGCACGTGTTCTCGCCCCCCAAATAACTTTCCCTGCACCAGGCATGCTTCTCAGGCAGTTCACCCCCCACGGATTAAGCGAATCCTGCTCGTCATCCTCAACCAGAAACTCTAGCTTTGACACACCAAGTAGGCCAGTCCCCATACCCGCCGGAGCTTTCCATACCCCCCGCTTCCCGTCAGTCTTCGCCCACATGCCAGCAGCGTAACCGCTGGATGGCACCAGCACGGTTTTCGGCATTCCTGGATTACGCTCTGCATTATAAAATTTGTTGGCGGCTTCAACCCAGGGATAATAAACAACACAATAGGTCTGACTCGGCAGCCCCATAGCTTTAACTTTTGTTGCATCAACCAATTCGTGATTCGGCGGTGGGTCAACAATCACCATTCGACTCTTCATTTTTTCCGCATGAGCGATCGCCTTTTGGATAATCGAAACCGAATTTCCGGAACCATCAATTGACCAATACTGACCCGGCAAACACATAATATTAATGTCTCGGTATTTAACAAATTGGGTGAACACATTATCGTAATCACCCACTTCAGGGGGATTACCATTTGATCCTCCATCAAGTTTATCTTCGGGCGTTGAAACGTCAGCATTTTCTTGACCGGTTAGTTGCGTACGAAAATTCGAGTCACGATTTTGCCGCCCACTCACTTCTTCCCCCTCATTACCTGTGCCTAATTTCAGCGCTATAGCAATGGGATCTAAAGGACTGATCACCACTGCCGATTCAAGCCTGTTACTGTCTGAAGTTAATGCCAGGTGAGATTCAGGAGGATTACTACCTGCTATAGGACTAAGTGTACATGTAAGCCCATCTATTGCATCAATGCCAGCTCTAATATCCTCTAAAGTAGCTAAATTTACTTGCCCTAAATCATGTGCTACTAAGATTCCACCATCAATCGATATATTGAGTGACCTAGCTCCAGCGTTTGCCTCAGCTGACAAATCAAGAGATTGAGTGTTATCTAAACCACCACTAGCGCTGGTACCTATTAATAGACTATTTTCATAGCCTTCCTGTCCTGTGATTTCCTCAGCACCATGGAGGTTCCTAGGAGTAACCCCCAGTTTCAGAACAGGAGCGATACCTGATTCAGAATTTATCACCACAGCCGAAGTGGATTTATGAGTCTTTGAAGTCAACTGCAAAAAATTAGCATCTACAATTGTACATTCAACCCCGGCTATTCCAGTGGTAGCATGATTGATGTCATTCTGAGCTGCATTCAAATTGAAGGGATCAATTCTTGAAAAAATATGCTTAAATGCGACTCCATCAATGGTTCCGCTGAGTGACCGTGAATCATCATCGACAAAAACAGTCTGATCCGTCAAATTAAGGTTTAGTCCAGTTAAACCAGCACTCCTGCTAGTGCCTGTGTATAATAAGACCGCATCTAAGCCTAACTTCAACGTAGGAGCTATGCTAAAATCATGTATAACCTCAACTGATGACTTCGAATTGCGAGTACCTGAGATTAAAATTAACTTATTATTTTTAGCTTCACATGTGAACCCTGTATACCACTTATCACTATCAGACTGAGCAAGTGATCTAACTTTTTCCTGAAGATTTTTGGCCACCTCTGCCAAGACAGCATAATTTTTTTTATCCAGAGTTATTGACTTTACTCCTTTACCATCCAGTTTTATTTTCAGCTTTCTCTTTGGGTCAGTCGAATTCGAAAAATCAAATGATATATCCTTCAAATCCCCGCTAGTGCTGGCTCCAAGGTAGCGATCAGAGAATATACTAAGTCCAGTAACATTCCCCACTGGTTCCACTGTCACGAAATTAGAATCCCCGTCAATCACATTACTGATAAACAAAGGCTTATCCGGATTCAGGCTCACACTCTGAAAGCTTTCCTTAACATCAAACGTCTTATTATTGAATTCATCCACCTGCTCTTCGGTAATCGTTATGTCATATAGATTTTCACCATCATCATCATCAATTTTACTTTTGTTAATTTCGATTATAATTTTATTTGCCCACTCACCTTCATTGATAGCAGTGAATTTCAAAGCTTTTTTACCTATATCTTCCGGATGATCAAGATATCCCGCCGCTTTTTTTGCAGTTTTGCCTTTAGCGATACGTACTATATAAGCCTTGCCACCACCATTCTGAAAAAAGGCCGCGACAGACAACCCCATCGGATCACCTATTTTCTGTTTTTTCAGATCCCGAATTCCCCCATACTCCTTAACGTAATCATCCCATTTAAAAATAAGGTTAGGCTCGCCGATAGGCCCTTTGGTTGTATAACCGACAAAAGCCGCCGTGGATGTCCCAACCCCCTCTATAGGCTTGGAACCACTGGGAATTTCTTCTACATAGACACCTGGGTGTAAATAGGTAGGCATAACCGATCTCCTTTTAGCGTGCTGCAATTAAGTTAATAGTCATTTATCAAGCAACATTGAAATACTGCTTTCATACCTCTAGTACGGACAATACTGCTTTTTTTTGCATTCCAAAAAAACCGTCTGTATCTACTTCACAACCGTGACCGCGCGAAGCATATTCTTTTACTGTTAATATCCCTTACAGTTAATCTGGCATTGGAAAATGAAATCTATGAGTATCAATAGCTGATACTAAGCTCTGAAT
>DAOVWV010000251.1 GCA_030636485.1 Methyloprofundus sp. | reverse complement strand
TGCCCACCCTACTTGTTTTTATCCCGCGTTAAGTTTATAACTGATTTTTTTAGGTGTATATTAACGTTAATAGACCTCATTGACGACTTATCACTTCATCCACCCGCCCAATAATCATGTTAGTTAACTTCGTTCCTAAAACTGAGATTTCAGTAAAAGAAAACCTGCAATGGCTATTTATCCTTAGAAATTTAATGATCGGTGGTGAATCACTGTTATTACTGATTTCCATTGATATATTAAAAATACCGCTGCATGAAGAGCCTCTCTGGCTGACTATCCTTGCCATAGGCTCAGTCAACCTATATACCTGGATGCGTCTGAAAACAGACGTACCCGTGACTGAAATGGAAATTTTCTCGCAATTAGTCATTGATGTCCTTGCGATTGCTGCATTGCTGTATTTAACCGGCGGTGCAACCAACCCCTTCACCTGGATTTTCTTGCTTCCTGTTATCCTCACTGCCGTTGTTTTGCCCCATGCCTATACCTGGTATATGGTGATACTCACAACCACCCTGTACACCTTCCTGATCCCCTACCATGCAAGTTTGACAACCGTGGAACCACATTTAATGCATATGGATATGGCCAACATGTCGTCAGCCATGCATAAAACCCAGGATCAGGAATTTTTTAATTTCCATATTTTTGGTATGTGGTTTGGTTTTGTCTGTAGTGCGGGTTTAGTTGCTTTTTTTGCCGTAGAACTCTCCAATACCATTAAGGCTGGAGAACGTACACTGGCAGATGCACGCGAAAAGGCCTTACAGGACGAACGCATTATTGCCTTAGGTACACTGGCCGCTAGCGCAGCGCATGATATGGGGACACCGCTGGGCACAATGGCCATCATTGCCCATGAATTAAAAGATGACTATTGCTCAGAGGAGCATACTGACTTACATGAAAAAATGCATATCATGCAAGACCAGATCAACCGGTGCAAACAAGCCCTGTCTGTAATGTCTGCCACTGCCGGTGAATTAAGAGCCGAATCAGGACACATTACGGTATTAACTGATTATCTGGATGAGGTACTCAGCCAGTGGCGCAGCCAGCAGCCTGGTGTCAAGCTAAACCTGCAGATCAACCCCAAAGCCCCATTAAGCGAATCAATTATTGCAGAACTAACCCTGACTCATTCTTTAATCAATATATTAAATAATGCCGCAGAAGTGACGCCCATGGACAAAGGTATTGACTTTATTATCAACCCCTGTACAGTCGATGGTTTTATTGGCATAAGAATACGCGACTATGGCCCAGGAATGCCCGATGAGCTACTCGATAAAATAGGTAAAACCCCCATTAATGATAGCAACCAAGGCTTAGGTGTGGGCTTGTTCCTCACTTATTCTACAATTACCCGCTTAGGCGGTTCAATAGATATTAGTAATGCACCGACAGGCGGTGCATGTATTGATATTATTTTACCCCTGACTACACCCACTTAAACGCTAAACATCCTATGTCTGACCCAAATCATGCACAGTTATTATTAGTAGATGATGACCTAACCTATTGTTCGGTACTCAAGTCTGCATTGGAAAAAAGAGGTTTTTCCGTTTCAGTTGCCCATGATGTTAAAACTGGCCTGATATTAGCTGAACAAGTGGAGCCTGAATATGCGGTGATAGACCTGCGAATCGGGCATGAATCGGGGCTGGAATTAGTGCAAAAATTAACCTCACTGGATGCTAATACCCAAATTATTATGCTAACGGGGTTTGCAAGTATTGCCACCGCTGTTGAAGCCATAAAACTGGGTGCAACCCACTATTTGACCAAACCTGCAAACCCGGATGAGATCATGAATGCATTACATAAAAATGCGGGTGATACATCGGTTGCAATCAATGAAAATCCACTGTCGATAAAACGCCTGGAATGGGAGCATTTACAAAAGGTATTAATGGAACATGATGGCAATATATCGGCAGCTGCCAGAGCATTGAATATGCACCGTCGTACCTTACAAAGAAAACTGGATAAACGCCCTGTTAAAACCTAGCCTACTCTCCAGTATCCAAGCACTGCACACTTAATGCACTGAGATAACAATGACAAGTACCCCTATGGAACACCCCTTTGCTGACTATATTCGTATTTTAGGCAAAGGCAAAAAAGGCTCTCGCCCTTTAACTCAAGAAGAAGCTTTTCAAGCTATGCGCATGATATTGGCGGGCGAAGTGGAAGAAATACAATTAGGTGCATTCTTGATGTTAATGCGGGTTAAGGAAGAAACCCCCGAAGAACTTGCCGGTTTTGTGTTAGCCGTACGTGAAACATTACCTGCGATTGCAAATAACAGCGCGGATCTGGACTGGTCGGCATACGCGGGGAAACGCCGTCACTTACCCTGGTTTATGCTATCAAGTTTCCTATTGGCAGAAAATGGCATTAAAGTATTAATGCATGGTTCTGCTTCCCATTCAGAAAACCGCCTTTTTTCCCAGGACATGCTAGGCTTATTTTCCTTAAAGAAAGCTGACTCATTTGATAGCGCCCAGCAACAGCTACAAACACATAACTTCGCCTACCTATCCATAGAGAAAATATGTCCTGCACTCAACAGGATGATACATTTACGCCAACTGATGGGTTTACGCTCCCCTGTCCACACCCTGGTACGTTTAATTAACCCTTTTAATGCCCCTTATAGTATCCAAGGGATTTTTCACCCAGGTTATCGCCCTGTACATCAGGAAGCCGCATTATTATTACAACAAGTCCATATGACAGTGATTAAAGGGGAAGGCGGCGAGACAGAACGCAACCCTGATATGGAATGCCTTGCTCAAAGTGTCGATAAGGGAATCTTATCCGAAGAAACATGGCCTGCTCTATTCAGCAGACGACATGTGAAGCCCGAAACACTCGACCCAGAACTGCTACGCCAAGTCTGGCAAGCTGAGCAACACGATGAATTTGCCGAAGCCAGCATTATTGGTACAACGGCCGTTGCCTTAAAGCTACTGGGCAAGGCCAGCAGTCAATCAGCAGCCCAGCAATTAGCAACGGAATATTGGTTTAAGCACATTAAAAACGTAGCGACATAACGCATTTAATTAAGTCAGCCTCTCCCGCGACGCAAGAGAACAACTCTAAAGAGCTGAAGGAATGCGTTATTCATCATAAAACACTGGAATACTACTTAAATCCGCCTTTTTCATACGTTTATACTCAAGACCGACTAAAGTTCCATTATCATCAACGTGTTCAACCCAGACAATAACGGCTTTACCATGAATCTGTAGTTCATCAAATTTAAACTCGACCAGATCCCCTTCATGCAAATCAGCCTTACCAGGAATACGGATCATCAAACCACTCACTGATACATTGCAGGCAACAAAATCAAAAGCGGTATCAAAAACAAGAATTTTTCCAGGTGTATTCATGGCTTTACGATACACCTTTCTTTTATACAGCAAGCTCTCAGCATTATAAGAAACCTGCTTAAACACCATACTAATCAGAATTTCTTTATCCTTCATCTCAACCCTGACTATCTCGGCCTCACCCGCTATATTGATCGTTTTTATATAGATATCGACAAGCTTAGATTGCTCCGTTATCTTAAGTATATCCTGCTCATTCCTAATGTCAGCCGTAGGCTCAATAGAAGCTAATATACTGACAATGGATAAATTATGTATCTGCATTTTATGCTCTACCCCGCCCATAAAGAGCACGCCAGCCACTGATACATTTTCGCGATAGTTTTCTCTTAAATTATTCATGATTACTAATTGTTGTTGGCTATATCACACAAACATACTATCCTAATTGTTTATACTTAGGCATCCTTATATAAAATAGCCTATGATAATAATAAAAACAATCCTTTTGACTAAATCCCTTATAGATTCTTTTCATTCTGCCTACTTTTTATGACCAAGCACCACCTTATCTCCTTATTTTTTATATTATTTTTATCTGGCTGCAC